>CASBQJ010000492.1 GCA_949127705.1 Synechococcales cyanobacterium PMM_0085 | reverse complement strand
TCGTTAAACCGTTTGACTCCAGACATCAACTCTCGCAGAATTAATACCTTCCAACGCCCACCGATGATGTTGATCGTGGTTTCCACGGCGCAGCTAGGGCGTTCAGAGGGGGCGTTGGCTTGCCTGCGCAGAGCACGTATCGCCTGCGCGGGCAAGCCTGTAGATAGCTTAGGGTGACTGGAAACCGGAACAGGTTGGAGATCGATTAGCGGCGCTCTCATGTCGGTTGCTGATTCAACTATTTCCACAGTATCTTTTTGGGTAGTATCTTACTTAAAAGTGCATACTTCACAGTTTAGGGGTAAACGGTTTAAACTCAATCTAGATTCAAATAGATAGGCCGTGAATTTGCGCCTAGAGGTTGGTGTCTGATGATTACGGTTCGTCCGTCTGCTGAACGCGGCCATGCCAACTTTGGCTGGCTCAATACCCACCACACGTTTTCGTTTGCCAATTACTACGATCCCAAACACATGGGGTTTCGCGCTTTACGGGTGATTAATGACGACCAGGTTAGCCCAGGGCGCGGGTTTGATACCCATCCCCACAAAGATATGGAAATTATTTCCTATGTTTTGGCTGGCGCATTAGCACACCGAGATAGTTTGGGGACATCTGCCACCGTTCGGGCCAATGAAGTGCAGCGAATTTCAGCTGGAACGGGCATTGCCCATAGCGAGTTCAACCCATCGACCGATGAATCGGTTCATCTGCTGCAAATCTGGATTTTGCCAGATCAGCAGGGAGTGACGCCAAGCTATGAAGAAAAGGTGTTTGCACCGGAGTCGAAACAAGGTCAGTGGCGGCGGATTGCTAGCCCCACCGGGCAAGATGGAGCGGTCACGATTAACCAGGATGTGGAGCTGTATGCCACGCTGCTCACGCCTGGAGAAACCCGTGCGTTTGAGCTGCGATCGCATCGCTATGCCTGGGTGCAGGTGGCGCAGGGCAAAATTAGCCTGAATGGGCGATCGCTAGCAGCGGGAGACGGTGCCGCTGTCAGTGATGAAACGCTGCTAGAACTCACAGCCCACAGCGACGCTGAAGTGCTGTTGTTTGATTTGGCCTAGATGGATGTCTGGGTTTTGTCTGAGTTCTGCTGGGGGTGGGGGCGTTGGCTTGCCTGCGCGGAGCGCGTATCGCCTCCACCCTCAGGCTCGTAACGCTCTGTGATCCGTAAAAAAACGTGGAACCAACGTAGAAAAAACCAGGAGCGGGTGAGATATGTCTCACCCGCTCCTGGTTTGTCGAATTTGCCAGATTGAGCAACTAGTTTGAGAACCCTAGGCTTCAGCCGCCACCGCTTCTTCGGGCACAGCCACATCGCCCAGCTTAATGGTGAGATAGCGAATCACATCTTCGCCTAGACGCATGGCTCGCTCCATCACCGCAACCGTATTGCCAGCCGCTGTATAGTTCATTTGAACGTAGATGCCGTCACGGTTGCGGTTGATTTCGTAAGCGAGGCGGCGTTTGCCCCGGTGCTGAGTGTCAATACTGGTAGCACCTTGGTCAACCAAGATGGCTTGGTACTTGGCGATCGCTTGATCCGTTAGTTCATCCCCTAAGTCGGGACGGAGGATATACATCGTTTCGTAATTCATTAATCGATTCTCCTTATGGACAGGTGGCTTCCGTTGCAGACGTACCCAGTTCAGAGAGAATGAGGAAGTTCACATCATTGACTCCCATTCCGATCCTGTCTATGGATTTTGCTTAGAAGCAAGGGATTCTAATTGTATCACCCTATATATCTTCTTCTCAACTATTACTTTTATGGCGCAGCGCTACGTTCGTGTTGAAACGACGACAGGGCAGCTTCACTACGGGTTACTCTTACTCGATCGCAGGGTTCAGGTACTAGATGCTCCGCCCTGGCTGAAAGGTCAGGCAACCGAGCGATATCTTGAACCCGAAACGTATCGGATTTTGCCGCCCTGTGCCCCGTCCAAAATTGTGGCCGTTGGTAAAAATTACGCCAAGCATGCTGCCGAACTGGGAGGTGATGTGCCCTTGGAACCTCTGCTGTTCCTGAAGCCATCGACAGCGCTACTCGCCGATCGCTCCCCCATTATCTATCCACTCCAATCGCAGCGGGTGGATTATGAGGGAGAACTGGCGCTGGTGATGGGCGATCGCTGCTCCCGTTGCACCCCAGAAGCGGCTCAAGCCAAAATTTGGGGCTACACGATTGCCAATGATGTCACTGCCCGCGATTTGCAGACGAAAGACGGGCAATGGACACGCGCCAAGGGGTTTGACACGTTTTGCCCGCTCGGCCCATGGATCGTCCGCAACTTAAGCCCTGGAGCGCGGCTGCAAACGTTCATTAACGACAACCCTGACCCGGTGCAATCGGCTTACATTAGCGACATGACGTTTCCACCCGATGTGCTGGTGGCGTTTATTAGCCAGGTGATGACGCTGCTACCGGGCGACGTGGTGTTGACCGGAACCCCTCACGGGATTGGCGCGCTGCATGTGGGCGATCGCGTCCGGGTCGAGATTGAAGGAATTGGCGCGCTAGAGAATGCTGTAGAAGCCGTGCCAACCGAAGTACTGCAAGCACTCGGCTAGAGAATAGGGTTCAACGGCTGAAGCCGTTGAACCCTACATGACGCACATTAAACGTCATATTGTCCCTCTAGTAGTCTCTACCAATAAAACTCAACGGCAATAGCTCACCCTTGAAACACTATCGAGATTTCCATACCGTCCATTGCCACGAGTTATGGGTTGCTGATATACCTCGGGGTTAGGTTTATTCAATCTTAGGGAACTCTCCATGAATATGAAGATGTATAAACTCTAAGTCTCATAGTAAACCCTGAGGCGCGTAAGGTATGGGCACTGACTCGTCAGACAATC
>CASBQJ010000491.1 GCA_949127705.1 Synechococcales cyanobacterium PMM_0085 | reverse complement strand
TTGCCGTGGCAAATGTATTCGTCGGGGTCAAGCCCGCTCTCATACCAGCGCTGAACGTATTCCTTTACAACTTGCACAATAAACTCCCCTCACCTTAACTTTTAGGTAGCATATCGCCTCTAACTCAAAAGCAGAACGCCCAATTAGGTACTCTGCTTAGCCTCACTCCACATTTAGGGGAGAAGCGTCATATCGCGTTATGTCGATAATTGTGACATCTAACTCAATCGCTCACTATACGGTCATTATGAGTGAAAGGTTTTCCCACTAATGTCCCAGAAATGACACACTCTATCTATCGGGGTTGTTCCAGTTTCCGCTATCCTCTGGAAGTGTCCATAGGAGTCGCCCTAGGCTCGCCGATCGCCGTTCTAGAGGAAGCCAGGACTGCTGTCTCTCCTAGGGGCGGTGACGAATGAATCGCAGGGTTAATCAATGGACTGGTTTGCGCACCCGATTGTTGCATGAATTGCTCATGCTGTCGGAGGATTAACCGCTGCAGGGCAATAATAGCCGGGTTAATTTCGACGTAGCGCCGTTTGGCATTTCCTTGGTAGGTATGCTGTTCACTTTCCATCATTTCGACGTCTTGCCGTAAAAACGGCATGAACACATAGTGTCGAATCAAGCGCATCAGTGGTTGACGCAGCGCTTGAGGAAGCAGGCGGCAAAACGGTAGCTTAAGGAACAAAATCGAGAAGGAGCGCGTTTCTTGCGGCCCCATGGGCAACCGCATCAAATAAAGTGATGAGATCCCTTCCAGCGAACTGTGGTAGTGGGGATAGTGGTAGTGCACCGAGACCACACGAGTGGTGACTTTGCTGCCATCTTCGCTCAAGCCCAGTACCTTAGTCATCCAGCCCTCATAATTCACCCGATAGTCTGCCAAGACAGAATCAGCCGTTTCTCTTAACTTGAGGAGCACCGGATCAAACCAACCTTGGAGATTTTTGTGCAGATGACCGTGGAACACATCCATCGTATTCTCGTTGCAAATGGAGAAGTGCGCCTGGAAGTGTCCGGTAATGGGCACTGCAAAAAAGTCGGGGTCGTCATACTCTGGGACAGCCATTAAGGTGTGCTCGGTGGCGAGGGCAGGGTCGCCCGGAAACACCCAAACCATGCCGTACTGTTCTCGGGTTGGATAGCTGCGCGCCTGGGCACAGGGCAGTTTTTGTTCCTTGGGCAAGTAGGGAATGTTGACGCACTCGCCCGCTGAATCAAATTCCCAACCGTGATAGGGACAGGCGAGGCGATCGCCCATCACTTGCCCCTTGTGCAGCTGCACGCCCTTGTGGGGGCAGGCATCTTCTAGGGCGTGGACGTTGCCGTCGGTGTCGCGGTAGAGGGCGATCGCCTGTTGCCACACCACGACCGGGATCACCTGCTCCGGCTTCAGCATTTCTGCCCAAGCCACCGGGTACCAGTGGTTGGGGTTAATGCCCACCTCCCGCACAATATTCTGAACCGTTTGCCCCTTTAACGTTGTTACCAATTCCATGCAGCCGCTTACCGATCCTCACTCGATACAAATTTCAAACTCGCTTTTTAGGTGTCACATCGGGCTAGTCCAAGGGCAACGCCCTCATTCTCACCCGTCCAACGATTACGGTTAGTCGTTCAACCGTCCCTAATTTGCTGATCTAGACTAAATCATAGACTCATTTCTAGACTAACTAGTCTAGCGAATAAGCCTCGTAGTTCATCTGAACTATAAATTATTCTTTTGAGCCATGAATGTATGGCTAAAACTCATTACCTACCCAGACCAACTTAGATTCAGCCAAGGTTCTAGCGCCCAAACTCAGATTTATTCAGCTTTGATTGGCTCCACCAACTATCCATGTAGGGTAAATATACTTATTTAGCCTCGATCAATTCGTATCAGTCAAGCCATTTAATGCGGCTTATGCTCGGAATGCTTGATCTAAATCTGCGGTTAAATCGGCAATGTGCTCTAGACCAATAGACAGACGCAGCAGGTTTTCGGGAGTGCCGCTGGTGGGGCCTTCGATGGAGGCGCGATGTTCGATCAGGCTTTCGACGCCGCCTAGGCTGGTAGCGCGTTTGAACAAGTTGACATGGGCGGCGACGGCAAAGGCAGCGTCGCGGCCACCGTGGATTTGGATGGAGAGCATGCCGCCAAAGGATTGCATTTGGTGGGTGGCGATCGCGCCCCCTCGATGGCTGGGCAAACCGGGGTAATAGACGGCTTCGACTTGGGGCTGTTGGCTCAGCCACTGGGCTAGCTGCAAAGCAGTGTCGCTATGGACGCGCATGCGGCAGGGCAGAGTTTGAATGCCGCGATGGATCAGCCAGCAGTCGAACGGGGAGGGCACGCCGCCGCCAATTTTTTGGATGGCGCGAATTTTTTGGAACAGGTCAGACGGTTCGCGGGCAATCACGGCTCCGCCGAGGACGTCGCTGTGGCCACCTAAGTACTTGGTAGTGGAGTGGACGATGAGGTCGGCTCCGTGGCGGAACGGCTGCTGCAATACGGGGGTCGCCCAGGTGTTATCGCAGACGCAGATCCCCCCATTGCGGTGAGCTAGGGCGCTGATTTTGGCGATGTCGGTGATTTCGAGCAGGGGATTAGAGGGCGTTTCAATCCAGATCAAGCGGGTGTTGGGGCGCAGCGATCGCGCTACCGCCTCCACATCGGTCATATCGACAAAGGTAACCTCTAACCCCCACGGCTCCAGAATGGTGCGCAAAATAGCGGGTGTGCCGGTGTAGACATCGAGCGGGGCGATGACGTGATCTGTGGGAGCTAATGCCTGAAACACGCTGAGGGTCGCCGCTGATCCAGAGGCAAAAGCGGCCGCTTCAACGCCCCCTTCTAGAGCCGCCAAACACTCTTCTAGGCGGGCACGGTTGGGGTTCTCCAGCCGGGTGTAGAGATAGCCGTGGGGGTTAGAGGTTACCTTTGTCGATATGACCGATGTGGAGGCGGTAGCGCGA
>CASBQJ010000490.1 GCA_949127705.1 Synechococcales cyanobacterium PMM_0085 | reverse complement strand
CTAGCGCAACTGATTAACCGCCGACTGGCCGCAACCGCCCAGCACTACGGGTTGGCCATGGGCGTTGGCTCTCAACGGGTGGCGATCGAGAATCCTGAGGTGATTTCTACCTTTGCGGTGCGATCGCACGCCCCCGACATTTTGCTGTTTGCCAACTTAGGAGCCGTGCAGCTCAACTACAGCTATGGCCTAGATGAATGCCAGCGAGTGGTGGATTGGCTAGAGGCCGATGCGCTGGTGCTGCACCTCAACCCGATGCAAGAATGCGTGCAAACCAAAGGCGATACCAATTTTCGCGGACTGCTGGCCAAAATTGCCACCCTCTGCCAGCGACTGCCCGTGCCTGTGATTGCCAAAGAAGTCGGCAACGGTATTTCTGCCCCGATGGCGCAGCGGCTGTTAGAGGCTGGCATTAGCGCCATTGACGTGGCGGGTGCAGGCGGCACCTCTTGGGCACGGGTCGAAAGTGAGCGGGCAAACGATGCCCTCCAGCGGCGCTTGGGCAACACGTTCGCCAACTGGGGCATTCCCACCGCTGAATGCATTACCGGGATTCGGCAGGTGGCTCCGACGCTGCCGCTGATTGCCTCGGGCGGGCTGCGCAATGGGCTAGATGTGGCAACGGCGATCGCCCTTGGAGCCGACTTGGGCGGGCTGGCGCTGCCGTTCTTGCACGCTGCCGCCGAGTCTGAAGCCGCCCTGCATGACCTCACCGACGCCCTAATTGCCGAACTGATCACCGTATTGTTCTGCACAGGAACCAATACACTAGACGGGTTACGCCAGCCCGGAGTGCTCGTACCCCAACATCTGGCATGATAAAGAGTAGGAGCTAAAAGGAGTCCTAATACATTGCCTACTCTCGGCGTAAATATTGACCATGTGGCCACCATTCGGCAGGCGCGAAAAACAGTAGAACCCGACCCTGTAGCGGCGGCTGTGTTGGTAGAACTGGCGGGTGCCGATGGCATTACCGTCCATTTGCGAGAAGACCGCCGCCACATGCAAGATCGGGACGTAACGCTGCTGCGGCAAACGGTGCGAACTCACCTGAACTTGGAAATGGCCGCTACCGATGAGATGGTGGCGATCGCCCTCAACCTGCGCCCCGACTATGTGACGCTAGTCCCAGAGCGGCGGCAAGAAGTGACCACCGAAGGCGGACTCGATATCGCTGGCCAAAAAGACCGGATGCTAACCGTCGTGACTCAGCTTCAAGGTGCTGGCATCCCCGTTAGTTTGTTCATCGACGCCGACCCCGCCCAAATTGACGCATCCGCTGCCGTGGGGGCGCAGTTGATTGAGCTACACACCGGGCGCTATGCTGATGCCGCTGACGACTCAACCCGTGCTCAAGCACTAGCTCACCTGGCAGCGGGCTGTGAGCAGGCGATCGCCGCCGGACTCCGGGTGAATGCAGGGCACGGCCTCACCTACTGGAACGTGCAGGCGATCGCCCAACTGCCCGGAATGGAAGAACTCAACATCGGCCACAGCATCATCAGCCGCGCCGTCCTCGTTGGCATCGATCTCGCCGTCCGCGAAATGCAGCAGGCGATTCAGGGCAAATAGCCTTTAACTCCAAACCCCAAACCTCAACCCAAACGTCCAAATCGCCATGACTACGTACTACTACATTTTGGCCAGCCAAAAATTCTTGCTCGAAGAAGAACCGCTCGACGAATCGCTCAAAGAACGCAACCGCTTCTATGGCGAGCAAGGCAAAGAGATCGACTTTTGGTTGGTGCTGCAGCCAGCATTTCTAGAAGCGCCCGAAATGGCTGCAATTAAAGCACGCTGCCCGCAACCCTGCGCGGCAGTCATCTCCACCAATCCGCAGATTGTCACCTGGTTAAAGCTGCGGCTGGAATATGTGATTACAGGTGAGTTTCAGGCTCCTTCGGCATCCATTCCCGAGCCGCTGGCCTCACTCACCGCTGTCTAAATTAAAAGCCAACTAAAAAACCAGCGTGAGACAGGCTGAAAAGATGCCTGACGCTGGTTTTTACTGCTACATCTAAGCTGACTTAACCACTATGCACTTAGGCAAGTGTCTCGGGGCAATAGCCCAACCCTTGTACGAACTGCCGCCGAAACTCTTCAATTTCGCCACGTTCGGGGCTACCGTGAGAGACAACCGCCACCTGATAGCGGCGCATCACATCCACTGGCGATTGTCCGGTTTCTAAACCCCATAGCGCCATCCGGACGCGGATGTCGGGTTCGTAAGAAATGCCTAGCTCGTTCAAAAATGAGCGAAAGTCTTTGTCTCCGTCAGTGTCTAACTCGCGATCGAGTTTTACCTTGACGACCCAGCCATCGATTTGATGGATAACTGTCATAAAACGGACAGACAGCCAAGTTGCACTATGGAGATATTCCACCACTCTCAGGGTTAAACTGGCATTCGCAAGGTAATAAATGTATTCCATAACTAGCCAACCCTAGCAACTGCTATCTTTGTTACATTCTTATTGTCGCAGTCCTGTTCAAAGTTAATAGGGGAAACATCCCCTAACTAACATGGGGAATTCCACCCAATCTCGCATATTTAGGCACCTAGACTCTTTTACTGTGATCAATGTCGTTTGCTTTGCCGCCAGAATCTTTAGACTTAGACGACGACTGGAGCCTATCGGCTTACGACTACCACCTGCCGCCTGAGCAAATTGCCCAAAACCCAGCGGTACCCAGGGATAGCTCTCGACTGTTAGTGGTAGCGGCGGCTCCTACCTATGACCATCGCATTTTTCGCGAACTGCCCGACTTGCTGCAACCGGGCGATCTGCTGGTGATGAACAACACGCGGGTGTTGCCGGCTCGATTACATGGCCGCAAGGTTGGCGGAGCGCAGGTGGAGGTATTGCTGTTAGAAGAGCAAGCCTCTAATCAGTGGCTGGCGCTGGTAAAACCGGGTAGACGATTGAAGCCGGGGGCACGGATTCGCTTCTTTAAGCCAGGAGCAGAGGCCGCGTTCGAGTCAGATGGCCTGAACGAAACTCTGAACGAAACACTGGAAGCAACGGTGTTGTCGGTCGATGCCGCTACGTCTGGGCGGATTCTGCAATTTGAGCTGTCTAGCGATCGCCCTCTACTGGCGGCGATTCAAGCACTGGGTGAAGTGCCGTTGCCGCCGTACATTAACCAGAGCCAAGCTGACCCCGAGCAGTATCAAACGGTGTATGGCGATCGCCCCGGCTCAGCGGCGGCTCCCACAGCGGGCCTGCACTTTACGCCAGAGCTGCTAGAGCGCCTCACAGCTAGGGGCATTGAGCAGGTGCAGATTACGCTGCATGTAGG
>CASBQJ010000489.1 GCA_949127705.1 Synechococcales cyanobacterium PMM_0085 | reverse complement strand
GATCAACTGCATCTGATTTTTCTCAGTCTCAGAGTTGAGCGAGGTCAGAAAATCTGCAATAAAGTCAGCCGAGCTGGGTTCTACGAAGGCAGATTCGTTAGCGGCTAAGTTGCTTAGATTGGCTTGCACGTCATCCATGAGTTAAACATTGCACCGGACTTTGGATTCTAAACTTGGGGCGGCAGACGCTGAGGCTGCCTTGTCCTGTTGCCTAGGGGCTAGATTCATTGCTGTTTCTTATCCATTGTCCATTATCTAATCAAACCGGGTGAATCTGCTCAAACTGTATTGAGAATGCGCTGAATCATGGCTGTGGTCGAACTCGGCACTTCTACGGTAATTAGCTCAATTTGACCGCCATATGCCTGAACGGTAGCGGCTTCAGGCAACGAGGCGATGGTGTAGTCGCCGCCTTTGACATAAATGTCGGGTTGCAGGGCGGCAATCAGGTCGATCGCCGTATGCTCGTTAAAAATGATCACGCCATCGACGGGTTTTAGCGCGGCTAGCACCTCTGCCCGCTGGGCTTCGGGGTTGATCGGACGCGACGGTGCTCCCGCTTGGGCTGGTTTGATTGTCCGCACAGAGGCATCGCTATTGAGTCCTACAATCAGCGATCGCCCCAACGTCCGCGCTGCCTGCAAATAGCGGACATGTCCGGCATGGATTAAATCAAAACAGCCATTGGTGAACACCAGGGGTCGCCATTGCTCTGGGTGGGCGGCGATCGCCTGTTGTAGGTCAAAGAGAGAAAAAATCCCACGCATGTCAAGAAAGTGGATGATCCGTAGATACCCTCAATAGTAATGAGTTTGGGGGCACGCATGTCAGATCAGTCCCGTTTGCCGTTGCGTTCTGCCGACGGACGATAACCCCGCTCAAAGGCATAGCGGATCAGCTGAGAGCGATTTTCTAATTCGAGTTTGCCAAGAATATTGCTGAGATGGGTTTGCACCGTGCGCGGACTCACAAACAGGCGATCGCCAATTTGCTTATTGGTATAGCCTTGAATCACTTCCCAAAACACCTTTTCCTCCGCCGGGGTCAGCGGCAGTGGCACTAGAGGGATGGGATCGACTGGGGCAGGTTCAAGCGGTTGCAGGATAGACTGCTGCTGCATCAAGCGAATGATCTCAGAATTGAGCCGACGCGATCGCTCCAACTGGGCTTCAATTTTTGCAATCAGTTCCTTTAGCTCAAACGGCTTAGCTAAATAGTCATCCGCCCCAATTTGGTGCCCCTGAATCCGATCGTCAACATCCTTACGGCTAGACAGAAAAATAAACGGTACCAATTGTCCAGCACGCGTGGCTCGTAACCGGCGGCAAAATTCCAGCCCATCCATTTCTGGCATCATCACATCGGACACGACCAAATCGGGCAATGTTTGCTCAAACTGGCTCAACCCCTCAACCCCTGAACGAGCTTCACATACCATATAGCCCCGAGTTTGCAAATAGCGCGTCAGAGCCGTTCTCAGGGTCACGTCATCATCAACGATCAAAATCCTCTTCATTCAAACTCCTAGGCGGCTACTAACTGACATTGAGCAATAGACGCTTTATTCTATAGACTGCTTAGAGATAGACCCCTTGAACATCTATCACCCCCAAACTCATTAATCCGGTCATACCGATTACGATAGCTGATGATTTGCGTTGAAGTTGTATTGATTGAATTGATTGTCTTACATGGACATACATGTAACCATGTTTTTGCCAGAGTGGACAGTTATGCTTTGGGCTGCGTGCCCTTCGCTGAAGGTTGTCAAGCAGGAGTCGCATAAAGTATGTATGAAAAAATCACTCCCCCAACTGTGGGATCTCATATCACATTCAAAGCCGGAGAGCCAATCGTCCCCGATGACCCTATCATTCCCTTTATTCAAGGCGATGGCACCGGGGTAGATATTTGGCCTGCTGCCCAAAAAGTGTTTGATGCGGCGGTAAAAGCGGCCTATGGGGGCACACGCCAGATTGTTTGGTTCAAAATCTATGCTGGAGATGAAGCCTGCGAGCAGTACGGAACCTATCAATACTTGCCGGAAGATACCCTCACTGCAATTAAGGAATACGGTGTGGCCATCAAGGGGCCACTGACTACTCCGATTGGTGGCGGCATTCGATCGCTAAATGTGGCGCTACGTCAGATTTTTGACCTCTATGCCTGCATCCGACCCTGCACCTACTACGCGGGCACGCCTTCTCCCCACAAAACGCCCGAAAAGCTGGATGTGATTATTTATCGTGAAAATACTGAAGACATTTATCTCGGGATTGAGTGGAAGCAAGGCAGTGAAATTGGCGATCGCCTAATCAAAATTCTCAACGAAGAGTTAATTCCGGCCACCCCCGAACATGGCAAAAAGCGGATTCCGCTAGATTCAGGGATTGGCATCAAACCGATCAGCAAAACTGGATCGCAACGGCTGGTACGCCGCGCCATTCGCCATGCCCTGCGATTGCCCAAAGCCAAGCAAATGGTGACGCTCGTCCACAAGGGCAACATCATGAAATATACCGAAGGAGCCTTCCGCGACTGGGGCTACGAGGTGGCGGTGAATGAGTTTCGGGCGGAGTGCATTACCGAACGCGAATCGTGGATTTTGGGCAATAAAGAGAAAACGCCCGACCTCAGTATGGAAGACAACGCCCGCATGATTGAACCGGGCTATGACGCGCTCACCCCTGAGAAAAAACAGCAGATTGGCCGCGAGGTCGAAGCGGTTCTATCGTCCATCTGGGCTACCCACGGCAGCGGTCAATGGCAAGAAAAGATCATGGTGAATGATCGAATTGCCGACAGCATCTTCCAGCAGATTCAAACTCGCCCTGATGAGTATTCCATTCTGGCGACAATGAACCTGAACGGCGATTACCTCTCCGATGCGGCGGCAGCAATTGTGGGTGGTTTGGGCATGGGGCCTGGTGCCAACATCGGCGACTCGTCGGCCATCTTTGAAGCGACCCATGGCACCGCTCCCAAACACGCTGGGTTAGACCGGATCAACCCCGGTTCTGTGATTCTCTCGGGGGTGATGATGTTGGAATATCTGGGCTGGCAGGAAGCCGCCGACCTGATTAAAAAAGGGATCGGTGACGCCATTTCTAACCGTGAGGTCACCTATGACCTGGCTCGCTTGATGGAACCTCCAGTCGAGCCACCGCTGAAGTGCTCTGAGTTTGCCGACGCCATCATCCGCCACTTCTAACGTTGCGCTAAGTCACGTCAGAAAAGTCCGCTTCAAGGATTGGAGAACGTGTTGATCTGCCCATTTCGACCCCGTTGGTCAGACGAAGAAAAGGGTGGCGGTTCTGGATCTGCGGCACCTCCTACCCCGCCATTGGTGGGAGGTGCCATATAGAAGCTGCCGTTACCAAACTGAGGCCGAGCTGCCCCCGAGCTGTTTTGCCCACTTCCTACGTTGGCGCTCCCAGGCTGTAGTGGCACGGGCTGCAACCCGGTTGCGGGCATACGTCCCCCCAGCGGTAATGCCGTTTGGCCGCCCGATGGCAAGGTATAGCCTGTGCTACCGAGTGG
>CASBQJ010000488.1 GCA_949127705.1 Synechococcales cyanobacterium PMM_0085 | reverse complement strand
TCTACTTCACAGGCATGGCAAGACCCCATCAAACAGCCCGTCGGAATCGATACCCCAGCCCGCGCTGCCACCTGCAACAGCGGTTCGCCCACGTCAGCTCGAACGACCACATCATCAGGTAAAAACCGAATTTCTACGCTCATAACAGCATTACTTTTTCAAGTACGGGTCTAGCACCGTCAAATCCAGATACGATTCCACCACATCTGCCAGCGAGTCAAGCATGGCTTCTCGCTGTTCTCGATAATTGGAAATCCCTGTAGGCAGCGAACTCAAGCCGCGCTGTTGGCGCAATCGGTTCAACCATGCCCGTCTCCAGGCTCCATTGTCAAACAGCCCGTGTAAATAGGTGCCCCAGAGTGATTGGCTTGAGTCTACTAACCCTAAGTTGCGATCGTCAAATAAGGCGTTGTAGGTAGCCCCGTTTGCTTCTAGATCGTTTTCGGCCAGATGGCTGCGCCCCTGATGAATTTCGTAGCCCAAAACGGGTAGGCCAGCTTGCGGAAAGTTGGAGGTAACCTGTCGCTGTCGCGCTACTTTTTGCCCAGTAATCACGGTTTTAATCGGCAGTAAGTCTAAGCCTTTATAGCGGCCTTCTTGCCCTTCGACGCCCTCAGGATCGGCTAGCATTTTGCCCATCATTTGAAACCCGCCACAAATGCCCAACACGGTGCCGCCAGCTGTCGCATAATTTTGGATTTCTTCTGCCAATCCGCTGCGCTGTAGGGCCACTAAATCAGCAATGGTGGTTTTAGAACCGGGTAAAATCACGGCGTCGGGGTAGCCCAATGAATCTTTGAGGCCAACATAGCGAATGTTGACGGTGGGTTCTGACTCTAGCGGATCAAAATCGGTGAAGTTGGAAATTCGGGGCATCCGAATTACGGCAATGTTGATGTCGTTGTTGGAGCTGCCCGAGGGGCGATCGAGCAATGAAAGCGAATCTTCGGCCGGAAATTCGTGATCAAACCATGGGATTACCCCAATCACAGGAATCCCCGTTCTTGCTTGCAGCCAGTCAATGCCGGGTTGCAAGATCGAGCGCTGCCCGCGAAATTTGTTGATCACAATGCCGCGTATCAGTGCCCGCTCGTCTGGATCTAGCAGGTCTAACGTGCCGACAATGTGGGCAAATACACCGCCGCGCTCAATATCGGCAATCAGCAAGGTGGATGCATCCAAATGTTTGGCAACCCGCATGTTGGTCAGGTCACGCTCTTTTAGATTCACTTCGACCGGGCTACCCGCCCCTTCACAGACCACCAAGTCAAACTCATCACCCAACCGTTGCAGCGATTCTTCGATTGCCTGCCAGCCGACTTCAAAATATTCACTGTAGTAGTTAGCCGCATTGACTTTACCAACAGCACGCCCCTTTAAAATGACCTGTGAGGTCATATCGCCCTGGGGCTTCAGCAAAATTGGATTCATTTCAACTCGAGGTGCAACCCCGGCTGCCCAAGCCTGCACCGCCTGCGCATGGCCAATTTCTCCACCATTGGCGGTGACGTAGGCGTTGAGCGCCATATTTTGTCCCTTAAACGGGGAGACGCGCCAACCGCGTCGGCTCAAAATTCGACATAGCGCCGCTGTGAGAAATGATTTTCCTACATGAGATGCCGTACCCACAACCATGATGGCTTTCATTCGATCCCTCCAAGATGTTTTGAGCAACCCAGGCAGCCTGTCGCTCTAGGTGCCCTGTAAGCGTTAGCTGTCCTAGTGTAACCAACCAGGCAGACGCACCCAGCGAGCGATCGCATTGTAGAAGAAATCTAGACCCGATGGGGGTGGCACCTGGCCTTGCGGTTCCCAACGCTCTACCAGTTGCCGTCCTAAGGGCGTCAGCCGAAAGCTATCGGTTAACCCTTGACCGTCTACTTCGCGCCGCAAGATCCCGACCTGCACCAACCACAGCAAATCGGTTTCGGCGCTCAATTCTGACAGCGCTTGACGGGTATAGTGATGTTCAACGCCCGCCGCCCCGGCGATCGCCCGCAGCGAAACTCCTTCTAGCCGCATGGTAGTGAATACGGGTAGCCGAAACGGGGTACAGGCGGCGGCTCGTTCTGCCCGCTTTAGGGCTGATGCCGTATGGGGGAAGGGCGATCGCTCTCCAGCAGTGGACGGTAATTCGGGTTGGGGCTTAGAAACAGTCATTTCAGGGTGAAGAATAATGGCAGATTAGAATATATTAGGTGTAAAAAGATATTGAGCACCAAATAAACGGCCAAATACGTTGATATTTACCTCATTTCTGTCCATCTTAATCCTGACTTGCGATGTGTAGGGAAAATACGTAGCAGTGGGTCGATTTTTCGTAGATCAAGCGGGTCAGCCGCAAGCCCAAGCAAATTTCCCTGATTGAATAATTTTGGCAGGTTCGGCGTTGAATGGCAAGTAGCCATAGCGGTTCCCATGCTAGTGAAGTGCATTAGAGTAGGGGCGATACAGCAGTTCGCCCTCCGATCTGTACTGCACCAGATCGATAATTGCTATAACTCCAGGCACTAAGTTTTTGCTCCTCAATTGCGGTGTGATAGGCTAAAACTTGAGTGATTAATCACCACCCACGGGATGTGGCGCAGCTTGGTAGCGCACTTCGTTCGGGACGAAGGGGCCGCTGGTTCGAATCCAGTCATCCCGATTTGAAGATATGTTTTACAAATGCTGGCTGCGATCGCCGCTTCATTTGCTCATCCCTTACCCTTCATTTGGCTCGACGCGATCGCTCTTGCTCAATTTTTGGCGGCGATCGCCTTTACCGAGAATGACGATCGCTTTGTCGATATCACGAACTTTGATCCCTCTAAGGGCAATCAGGATCGAGCGGATGAGGGCAACTTCATCAGGAGTAAGAGTAACCATTGGCAGAGTCTTTATTAGTACTTTTGCATTACGGGCGTTTATGCCGCTTGCCCGTAATGCAAACCTTAGCATGAAACAATGCTTGAGCAGAAGCACTCAGGATTATGTCTCCTACAGGTAAAGGCAAGCAGGATATCAGGGTATCGATGGATAAAGACACCTACAGACTAGTCAAACGGCTAGCAGGTGTCTCAGAAACGAGTATGAATAGCATGATTAATCAGGCGATAGAAAGATTTCTAGAGAGTGATGATATTCAAGCGGTGATTAAACGCCACAGGTTAGAAGAGGACGACGAGGAGTAAGAGGCGGTGGCGTAACCTGAGTTTGCTTGTATTGCCCCTGACCTTTCCCTGCCTATGACTCACCCAATTCTTAAAAAGTGAGACTATATTAACAACCATCCTGATGCAGGCTATTGGGGCTTTCGTGCTTGGAT
>CASBQJ010000487.1 GCA_949127705.1 Synechococcales cyanobacterium PMM_0085 | reverse complement strand
GTCATCAGTCGTGAATGAAAGGGCCGATTGGCAATAATCAATGGCGTATCGGCGGTGGGCGACGGCAGGGTGAGTGTTGGCGCGGGAGTGGAGTATTGGAGCATTGGGGAGGTAGAAGGGGATGAGGTGGGTGAGTTGGCAGGTGTAGCGTTGGGGGAAATCACAGCTGAGGCAGGAGGGCTAAACCTAGAGGTAGAAGGGGAATCTGGCAAATAAAACCGCTCCCAGGCAAAGGCATCTAGCAATGGATCGGACTGCTGCTGCCAAACCCAGTCGGCAATCAGCTTGGCTGTAATGGGGGCAAGTAAAATACCGTTGCGATAATGTCCGGTGGCCAGGGTCAAGTTACGACACAGGCTGCGCCCCAAAATTGGCAACTCGTCGGGGGTCGCCGGCCGAAAGCCCCACCAAAATTCTGTGAGCGGCAGATCTTGCAGCGCCGGATATAGCCGAATCGCGGCGGTTAACAGCTGGGCGATCGCCGCTGGAGTGTTGTGGGGAGTAAACCCGACCGCCTCATTGGTGGCACCGATGACGATGCGGTGATCGTGCCGGGGGACGATGTAAACGTCTTGCCCGTAGAGCACCTGTTGCAGCGGCCAGTCTGAGGCAGAACCTGGGGTAGCGTTGGGGGGCAACGACAGCGATAGCATTTGCCCTTTACGGGGATGCACCGGAACGGGCAACAGCGATCGCGACCACGCCCCGGTGGCCAGCACATAGTGGGGCGATCGCCATTCTCCGGCTGTCGTTTGAACCGCCGTTACCAGCTCGCCCTGTTGCTCAAACCCGGTAACCGTAACCCCTTCACGAATATCAACCCCTAGCGTCTCAGCCGCTGCCCGCAGCGCCTTAGCCAACGCCCGATTATCCACCTGGCCATCTTCGGGGTACCACCAGCCGCCGATGACGTCAGCGCTAAGTCCTGGTTGTGCCAAATGAATTGCGGATTGGCTCAGCCAGGGGGAAGAGGACTGCGACCGCAGAGGTGTGGCGTCTGCATCAGCGTTTTTATGCTCCTGGGTATACTGGCTGGCATACTGGTTGGCATATTGGGGAGCCAAAATACCGCAGGCCCAATATCCCGTAGCCATACCGCTGATATCTTCTAGCTTGCGAGTCCAATCGGCATAGAGGGCACGACTGCGAAGGCAAAGCTGAAGCATATCGCCCGCCAGATCTTCGGCATGGGGAGCCAGCATGCCAGCGGCGGCGTGGGCAGCGGCTTGCTGAAAATCTCGGCTCAAGACCGTGACCTGTGCGCCGCGTAGCTTTAATTCGAGGGCGATCGCCAAGCCGACGATACCGCCGCCCACCACCAACACCTCATTTGCCGAATTCATACACTCAAGACATTGCTGGACTCAATCTGGATGGGCTGGAGCGACTCACGAATCAAAATTTGATTAGGTTTTGAGTTTTGAATTGGCTATCTTACGCAAAACTCAAAACTCACGTTTAGCGATGGCCTACCAAAGCGCTGGAACCCCTGGCCTTGTAGATGTCGATTGAGACGTGCTAGTAGCCCGTGTTCCGCCAGTGGTGTTGGCATTTGCCCCAGTAGCGGCTGCTCCGCCAGGGACTGTATTAAAACTAGCAGATGTGCCGCCAGTCGTGCCGCCAGTCGTGCTACCAGCGGTACCGCCAGCTGTGCTACCAGTCGAACCCAGTTCGCCGCCGTTGGAAGAGGATGGCTGAGCCGTATCAAAGCTGGCGGCGGCGGGGGAGGCCGTTTCAGTGGTGGTGGGTATCTGTTGAGCGGAGGGTCTAAACGGATTTCTGAAAGATATATTCGGCAGCGTGCCTTTAGAAGCCATATTAATGACAAAGACGGCAAACAATGCCAATATTCCGAGTCCTAAAAGGCGCACTAGCCCTGTGGCCAGCGTTCCTAATAATGCCGCCAGAACCAGAAATACTGCTAGTAAAAAAATAATAGAAGCCACACCCAAACCTCCCGGTAAATTTAATATCAGGTCACGACTATACTGTGACGCGTAATCAGCTGTGACAGGCAGCAACGGCCTATTAAGATAGTCTGGCTCAGGCTGGCTCCATGGCCAGATCTGCATCAAGCCAGATCTACCAGAGGGCGCGAACCCCTCGCCCTGTTAGCGTTTGCCGACTATAGCTTGAGTCGGGAGGATAGTAGCCGCCCGGATAGCTGCCGCTGTAGTAAGGGTCATTGGAGTAAGGATCGTTGGAGTAGCCGCCATTGTAGGGAGCGTTGGGATTGTAGCCTCGACTGGCGTCCGTGCCGCTGGAGCTGGTTCTAGCGGTATTACGGCTAGGATAGTTGTCGCCATAGGAGGGCGGAAAAGTACTGTAGACAGGTCCTCCCATTCCTGTAGATTGAGGTGCTGTCTGGATTGCGGCTCCACCTCGCGTGTTTGCTGAAGTGAATGGAAAGCTGAAAGCAGAGAGTTGAGCTCCCAATCTTTCTTGGCCGATGATGATGGCAAACACAATCAGCAAGCCAAATGCAACGTTTCGTAATGCGCCGCTGGTCAGCGCGGAGATAAATGCTGCCAGCAGACCAAATGCGATTAAAAAGCCAAGTATTTCAGTCATGCCCAGCCTTCCCCCGGTCTTTCGTTAATTGGAAATAGGTAATCTCGACAGCCTGACAATAAAGGCTTTCAATCCCTTAGTTTAGTTCAAGAGCTCTGCATAAAAGTGCCCCTATCGGGGTAAATTACTGAATCTTTTACACAAAATCGGTTGATCGAGCGCGCAAACCTGCATGTTTTTCGGTAAAGGCGATCGCCTTGACTCCAAAACCCATCAAATTTTGTGACCTGGATGTCGCCTAACACCTGGGTTTGGCAAGCAAGCCGACGGTTTTGCGTGAGAGAATGGGGAGGCAGCAACAATCGAGCTTTTTCTCTCCAACCCAGCTCCGACACCGTCCCTTCTATTGGCACCGCACAGGTGCCACAAGTTCCAAGTCCGTAACAGTTAATTACTTTGGGCGGTCAGAATTGTTTGGCAGTAGGCTCGCCAGCCGCCAAATTCAGTGATTTCGCGCTGTTCTTCACAAAGATAGGCTTCTGCCAACACCCCCAACACTTCTTCGCCCGTATGCAGCAACACTTTGCCGATCGCCAGTCCGGGTGGCTCTTGCAGCAAAATTTTGCCCAGACCCTCAAACGGCACCGCCCACACTTCAACCGCGATCGCCCGTCCGCCCTGTTTAACCCGCAGCATCGCGGGGTGGCGATCGCCAATTGACCACAGCCGATACATCGGTTCCGTCTCGGCTTCGGACAAAAACTCGGCGGCTACCGCCTGCAAATTGCCGTTGAGTTCTAACCCTCGCATCAGGGTGCCGTTAACCGCTAAATTGGCCAAATTCATCATCCCAATTCACCATCGACTACAAACTACAAACCGGGCTACAGAACAAGTCTACAGGGGCACATCCACAGCACCCAGCATTTTGAGGGTGGATTTTTGCGCGTTGGTTAAGCCAGTCACTTGGGCGATCGCCATCTGCTCATAGGGTCGAGGAATCCGCAGGATCTGGGTACAGTCGGCGGTCTGGCCTAGGTGCCATGGCTGGCTATCGGCGGCTTTCCAGAGCCGAATGGTTTCGTCTTGGCTGCAACTGGCGAGCGCTGTGCCCTCGGCGTTAAAGGCTAAATGTCTGACCCAGCGCTGGTGGCCAGCTAGGG
Organism: Synechococcales cyanobacterium PMM_0085; assembly: GCA_949127705.1. Classification (GTDB taxonomy): domain Bacteria; phylum Cyanobacteriota; class Cyanobacteriia; order Elainellales; family Elainellaceae; genus CASBQJ01. The sequence goes on along the minus strand of CASBQJ010000487.1, from coordinate 1,869 downwards.
TTTGCAGACAGTCTCCCGATTCAGTTTGCCAGCATTTGATCGTGGCGTCGGTGCTGCCGCTAGCAAACATAGTGCCGCTGGGGTGAACGTCTAGGGTGAGCACAGGGCCACGATGGGCGGCCAGGGTACGGGTGCAGGTGCGATCGCCCGCGTGCCATTGTTTAATCACACCGTCGGCGCTGCCGCTGAGAATGATCTGGCGATCGGGGCTAAGGGCCACGCTACGAATCCAGCTCTGGTGACCGTCTAAGGTGGCCAGACAAGTGCCAGTGGCCACATCCCACAGCTTGACGGTTTGGTCTTGACTGCCGCTGACTAGCAGCTGACCATCGCGGCTCAGGGCAAGGCTCCAAATGCCGCCGGTGTGGCCGCGCAGGGTTTGCTGGCAGCGCTCGGTTTGGGCATCCCACAGTTTGATGGTGCCATCGAGACTGCCGCTAATAATCTGCTGAGCATTGGGGGTAAACAGGACGGCGAGCACGGCATCTCGATGCCCTGCCAAAACGCCAATGGGCTGGTGCGATCGCGGATCCCACAGCCGCACCGTGTGGTCTTCGCTACCGCTGACCAGGCGATCGCCACCGGGGCTAAAGGCCACCGACCACACCCAGCTAGTATGGCCGTGCAAACTGCCTAGCAGTGCCCCCGTATGGCGATGCCAAAGGCGCACCGTCCGGTCTTGGCTGCCGCTGGCCAGGGTAGGGCTATGGGGATCAAACGCGACTGACCAAACGCCGTTGCTGTAGCCCTGAAGGGTTTTGAGGCAAAGGCTGGTGCGGCTATCCCACAGCCGCACCGACTGGTCTTCGCTACCGCTAGCTAAGATGTCGTTGTCGGGGCTAAAGGCGATCGCCGACACCCAACTGCTGTGCCCCGAGAGCACGCGCAGGCAATCACCGCTGTGATAGTTCCAGAGGCGCAAGGTGCAGTCGTCGCTGCCGCTGGCCAAGGTGCGGCCATCGGGGCTAAAGGCCACCGTGCGGATGGTCTGGAGATGACCCTCTAGGGTGGTGCGGCAGTGGCCCGTCACCACATCCCACAGCCGCAGCAGGCCATCATCTCCGGCGCTAGCTAGGGTGTGGCCATCGGGGCTAAAGGCCACCGTGCTAACCCAGTGGGCATGCCCGGTCAGCGCCTGCAACGCCTCACCTGTTTTCGCGTCCCACAGCCGCACGGTGCCGTCGTAGCTGGCGCTAGCCAGCAGCAAGGGGTGCGCGGTAGGCGGAACGGGGTCTGGTGAAAATGCCACCGACCGGACTTCATCGGTGTGGCCGTTGAAGGTATGCAGCAGCTCGCCGGTGCGCAAATTCCAAATCCGCACCAGGTGGTCTTCGCTGCCCGTGGCCAGGAATTGACCATCGGGTGAAAAGGCAACAGAAAAAACGCGATCGCTATAGCCCGCCAGCGTCCGCAGACAGTCTCCCGTTTGCACATCCCACAGCCGCACGCTGCGGTTGGCGGTGCTGGCCAGGATGCGGCCATCGGGGCTAAAGGCCACCGACCACACCCAGCCCTCATCGATCTTTAAGCTCAATAGCTGCTTGCTGTCGGCCACTTGCCAGAGATGGATTTCGTGGTTCACATCACCCGTCGCCAGCAGCTTGCCATCGGGGCTAAAGGCGATCGCCAAAATCTGACTAAAGGTTTCGCTAAACACCGACTTAGACAAGTCTGCCCCACTGAAATTGGTTCTGTGCAAATTGACCCGCCGCAGGTAGGCATTCCACACCGCCAGTCCCGAAAAATCCCACCCCGTTAGGTCACTGCCCATCTGGCACAGCAGATTTAATATATTTCCCCCGGCATAGCCTTGAGGCGATCGCGACGACTACTGCTGCAACGCGACTAGCAGACCCCGCAACTGGCTCT
>CASBQJ010000486.1 GCA_949127705.1 Synechococcales cyanobacterium PMM_0085 | reverse complement strand
GGAGATTTCTAACATTCAGACAAAGATCTATCTCAATGATTAGTGTGAACGATGGATAAACTAGTTTAATTGAAGTCGTTAGGTGATGCTTGTCGATCGCAGCCTCATCGGATTTTGAGTGTTAAATATATGCCTACTGCAACCGACTTTAAAGATTACTACGCTATTTTAGGAGTTGACAAAACTGCAACTGCCGATGAAATCAAACGCGCCTATCGCAAACTTGCCCGTAAATATCATCCTGATGTTAATCCTGGCAATGCCAAAGCAGAAGAGCAATTTAAAACCCTTAACGCAGCCAACGAGGTTTTATCGAATCCAGAAACGCGCGAAAAGTATGACCAGTTTGGGCAGTACTGGAAGCAGGGATTAGCAGACGACATTCCGGCCAGAGAAACAACCGCAGGTTCAGCCGGCTTTGACCCATCTATCAACTTTGATCAATACAGCGACTTTGATAGTTTTATTAATGATTTGCTGGGTGGCAAAAGCAGAGCAGGGCGATCGCATTACCGCACTTCAACCCGGCAGCCCGACGATTTTGCTGGATTTCGCAGTCAAGCCCCGGCACCCGATACCGAAGCGGCGATCGCCCTTTCGTTCTCATACGCGTTTCAGGGCGTGCAAAAGCGCTTGCAGTTGGATGATGAAACCATCAACGTTCGCATCCCCGCAGGCGCTAATCCTGGCAGTCGGATTCGGCTCAAAGGCAAGGGTCGCCCTAGCCCTTTTTCGCCCCAGCGCGGCGATTTGTACCTGACGATCGAACTCCTGCCTCATCCATTTTTTCAGTTTACGGGTGCTAACTTGAGCTGCGAAGTGCCGATTCGCCCCGATGAAGCAGTACTAGGCGCTCAAATTCAAGTTCCCACGCCAGACGGTCGCGTGACGCTGACTGTGCCTCAAGGGGTACGCTCTGGGCAATCGCTGCGGCTGCGAAGCAAAGGCTGGAAATTGCCAAACGGCGATCGCACAGATCTAATGGTGAAACTACAGATCGTCTCTCCCAAAGAGTTGAGTGAAATCGAGCAGGAATGCTATGAAAAAATTCAGGCCACCAGCCGTTTTAATCCACGTTCTGCCATCGAAGAGGTCATGCTATGACAGAATTTCACCTCTCCAGTACGGTTATTTCCCTCGAAGGCGATCGCCTTTATACCTTTGAATATGCCGCTTCGGTGACGGAAACCTCCACGATTGTGATTGAGCGCTTTGTGGCATTGGGGTTGATTGAACCGATCGGCACGATGCTGCATGCACAAGAAATTGCGCGAATTGCCCAGATCCAGCGGCTGCGTCAGGATTTGGGGCTTAACCTGGTCGGAGCGGCAATGGTCTTAGATATGGCTCAAGAAATTGCTCAACTGCGAGCGCAGCTCAGGGCGCATCAGTCTCATCCATAAAGCTGCTGCTGTAATCCACCTCAGCCAAAACGCACGGAGTGCTATTTAAGCCCAAGCAAAAGTGCGATCGCGGTTCTTCTGATTCAAAGCTTTGTCACACTAGCGAGTTGAATCTATGCCTCCAGCCCTCCTGTCATTTTGGCATCTGCCAGCCGAGCAGGTGTTACAGCATCTCAAAAGTAGTCGCCAGGGACTAAGTCGCCAAGAGGCACAAAAACGTCTAAGCGAGTACGGTGCCAACAGTCTGAAGCAAAAGCAGCGCTCTAACACGCCACTCCTGTTGCTGAATCAGTTCAAGAGTCCAATTATTTTGATTTTAATGGCAGCGGCGATTCTCTCTGGCGTCCTAGGAGATGTCATCGATACTGTCATTATTCTGGCGATCGTCTTAGTCAGCGGACTCCTCGGTTTCTGGCAAGAGCGGGGAGCCACCAATGCGGTCGCCAAACTGTTGGCGTTGGTGCAGGTGAAAGCCACCGTTTTGAGAGACGGTCAAACTCAAGACATCCCGAATGAGCAGGTGGTTCCGGGTGACCTTGTGCTGCTGACGGCGGGTAATAGCATTCCTGGTGACTGTCTGGTTTTAGAGTCGAAAGATCTGTCGGTGAACGAAGCTGCCCTGACCGGAGAAACCTATCCGGCTGACAAACTGAGTGGTGTACTGCCTGCCGAAACCGGACTCAGCGATCGCACCAATACCCTTTACATGGGCACCAACGTCATCAGTGGAACCGCAAAAGCGATCGTCGTGCAGACTGGCAAGCAAACTGAATTTGGCAAAGTTTCCGAACGCCTGAAACTCAGACCCCCCGAAACTGAGTTTGAAACGGGACTCAGCAAGTTTGGTTACTTTCTGATGGAAGTGACGTTGATTTTAGTGGTACTGATTTTTGTCGCCAACGTCTACTTGAACCGCCCGGTGCTGGAGTCCTTTCTCTTTTCTCTCGCCTTAGCGGTCGGACTGACTCCTCAACTGTTGCCTGCGATCGTCAGCGTCAACTTGGCTCGTGGGGCTAAACAAATGGCGACCAAACAGGTGATTGTCAAACGACTGCCCGCGATCGAGAACTTTGGCAGTATGAACGTCTTTTGTACCGATAAAACTGGCACGCTAACGGAAGGGGCAGTAAAAATTCACGCGGCGGTGGATGTAGACGGCCAAGAGAGCGATCGCGTTTTGCTGCATGCCTATTTGAATGCTGCTTCTGAGTCCGGCTATGTGAATCCGATCGATGCCGCCATTCGAGAACACAAGCAATTTGACATGTCTGCGTATCGGAAGCTGGATGAAGTGCCCTACGACTTCAACCGCAAACGCCTCAGCATTTTGTTTGCAAAAGACAATCACCAGCTGATAGTGACCAAAGGGGCGCTGAAGCCGATTCTCGACGTTTGCTCAACGGTCGAAACGAGTGAGGGGAAGGCGATCGCCATCGCAGATCAGCGAGACCAGATTCACCAACGGGCGGAGAAACTGGGCAGTGAAGGATTCCGCACGTTGGGAGTGGCGTATCGCAACTTCTCTGGTGAGTCCTTCAGCAGAGACGACGAGATGGATATGACGTTTTTGGGCTATCTTACCCTGTTTGATCCTCCCAAAGCCGGAATTGCAGACACGCTCAAGGAATTGAAAACACTCGGCGTGACCACCAAAATGATCACGGGTGATAGTCGTGCGGTTGCTATCAGCATCATTCAACAGGTAGGACTCCCAGCCCCCAAGGTGTTGACGGGTGCGGAACTGCAAAAGCTGAGTGATGAGGCACTGATGCACCGAGTTGGGGCAACCAATGTATTTGCGGAAGTGGAGCCAAACCAAAAAGAGCGGATCATCATCGCGCTGAAAAAAGCGGGAAATGTGGTGGGCTATCTCGGTGACGGCATCAACGATGCCTCAGCCCTCCATGCTGCCGATGTGGGGATTTCCGTGGACAGCGCAGTGGATGTAGCCAAGGAAGCCGCAGACATTGTATTGATGCAAAAAGATCTGAATGTTTTGGTCGAGGGCGTGAAGGAAGGGCGGATTACATTTGCTAACACGCTCAAATACGTGTTTATGGCAACCAGCGCCAATTTCGGCAATATGTTTAGCATGGCAGGAATTTCGCTGGTGCTGCCCTTTTTGCCCCTGCTGCCCAGCCAAATTTTGATCACGAACCTGTTGACCGATTTTCCCGAAATGACAATCGCCACCGATCGCGTCGATCGAGAACTGGTCAACCAACCCCGCCGCATGAACATCCAGTTTATTCGCAACTTTATGCTGGTGTTTGGGTTACTCAGTTCTGTGTTTGATTACCTCACCTTTGGCGCACTCCTATTACTGCTACACGCCAACCCAGCCCAGTTTAGAACAGGGTGGTTTATGGAGTCGGTGATTTCTGCCTCCATGATTGTGCTAGTGATTCGGACGCGGCAATCTATCCTCAAAAGCAAGCCCGGAAAGTATTTGCTGATGGCAACGATCGCGATCGCCTGTGTCACACTCCTGCTGCCCTACACGCAGATCGCAGGACTACTAGGATTTCAGCCTTTGCCAGTTGAATTTCTGTTGGTGTTGGCAGCCATTGTTGGACTCTACATCCTCTGTGCTGAAAACGTTAAACGAGTGTTCTATCAACATGTCCACTCTTGAGCGTGCCTCACCGCTTAAGCTTTTTCGTGCAATTTGTGAGGTCTTAGATATGCCAACTCGACGACAAGTTATTTTAGCGATCGCCGCACTGGCAGGTGGAACAGCTGCATATACAGCCGGATCTTTTCATCGTGCGGAGAGTCAATACAACGAGACGGTGCGAAACACCTGGCGATCCACTACAGAACCTCCACCAACTGCGGCTTTAGCCGTCAATCGTGAACTGGTACGCTATGCCACTCTGGCAGCATCCAGCCACAATACTCAATGCTGGAAATTTGGGATTGAAGATCAGAGAATCTCAATTTTGCCAGATTGGTCACGCCGATGCCCTGCGGTTGATCCAGATAACCACCACATGTTTGTCAGTTTGGGCTGTGCCACCGAGAATCTAATCCAGGCGGCGCAGGCTTTTGGTCAGCATGGAGCAGTCAGTTTTGATGCGGCGATCGCAGATATTGTAAAAGTGTCCTTAGAACCTTCAAAAGTGGTGATCTCTCCCCTATTTGATGCCATGCCAAAACGGCAATGTAGCAGAACCGAATACGACGGCAGAAAAGTCAGCAACGACGACTTGAAAGCTCTGGAATCAGCGGGTCGTGGTAATGGAGTCCATGTGTTGATGCTCACCGAGAAAGAAAAGATCGAGAACGTCCTTGAGTATGTTGTTCAGGGCAATACCACGCAGATGGGCGATCGCCCCTTCGTCGAAGAACTCGAAGCCTGGATTCGC
>CASBQJ010000485.1 GCA_949127705.1 Synechococcales cyanobacterium PMM_0085 | reverse complement strand
CATCTGACGGGGGCATCACGCTCACGTCTGCCGCCGTAGGGCTGTCGGTGGGGGGGCTGGGGCGTTGGCTTGCCTGGGCGGAGTGCGGCTCGCGTCTGGCGGTGGCAGGGCTGCTGGGAGGGATATTGCCCTGGCGTGGAATATTGCTCAAAGGCCGAGCGTTGATTTGCATATGGGCATTCAATTCACCCGTTTCAACCTTTTCTTCTAGCAGTTTGGCTAGCGCTAGCAGCTGCTCAAAGCCTTGAAACATATTAGTCATGTAGTCTAGCCCCAGTCCTGCCGATTTCTTGCTTCCACCTCTCTAGTCATCCCAGGTTCCTGGGCACTCTAACGGTGTAGGCATTGACTGACTCACTGGGCACTATGCAGCACTACGATTTTCTTACCCTGGCGATGTTTAGTGGCAAAGGCGGCGTGGGCAAAACCACGCTTTCCTGTGGCTTTGCGCGGCGTTGGGCGCAGCAATTTCCGCAGCAGCGGGTGCTGTTAATTTCGACCGACCCGGCGCATTCTTTGGCCGATGTGTTGCAGGTTGCGGTAGGTAGTGAGGCGCGATCGCTAACCGATTTACCTAACTTACAGGTGCAGGCGCTAGATGCCCAGGCATTGCTAGATCAGTTCAAAGCTCGCTATGGCAGCGTGTTAGAGCTATTGGTCGAACGCGGTAGCTTTGTGGATGGAGACGATCTGACTCCCGTGTGGGATCTGGGCTTTCCGGGGCTAGATGAGCTGATGAGCATTTTGGAAATTCAGCGGATTTTGCAGGATGGCGAGGCCGACCGGGTGGTGGTGGATATGGCTCCGAGTGGGCACACGCTGAACCTGTTTGGTTTGATGGATTTTCTGGATAACTTTTTGGGCGCACTGGAGCTGTTTCAGGAAAAACATCGCGTCATCAGTCAGTCTCTGGCGGGCAGCTGTGCGGCAGATGAGGCGGATGATTTTTTGCTGGATATGAAGGAGAAGCTGGCGGCAGGGCGGCATTTGCTGCAAGATGCGGCACAGACGGCGTGTCTGGTGGTGGCGATCGCCGAACCGATGAGCTATTTGGAAACTCGACGGTTTTTGGCAGGGCTAACCAAGCTCCAGATTCCGGTAGGCGGGATCTTCGTCAATCGGATCTCGAACCAGGCTGCCAGCGATCGCGCCATGGAGCAAGCCGAACTGCTGGAAAAATTTGAGGCGATCGCACCCGATTTGCCAATTTGGGTGATGCCGCAGCAGGCACAGGAACCCGTCGGGGAGGTCCTACTCGACGCGCTGCTGCGGGCCGTGATCTCCGCGTCCGCCGTTACCCCGCCGATGCAGATCGGTTCAACCCGTTCGCCCCTGCTGCCTCCCAAGCTGTTGCCCAGCTTTGAGGATTTTATCACCGCTGGGCAGCGGCTGATTATTGTAGGTGGCAAGGGAGGTGTGGGCAAAACCACAGTGGCGGCAGCGATCGCCTGGGGCATGGCGGCGCGGCATGGCGATCGCCCCGTGCGAGTCCTCTCAATTGACCCGGCGCACTCCCTCGGTGATGCCCTAGGGCGACCCTTGACCCACATCCCGCTAGCGTTGACCCCCAATCTCAGCGCTCAGGAAATTGACGCCGAGCGGGTGTTAGATCAATTCCGCACTGATTATTTGTGGGAATTGGCCGATATGATGAGCGGCGACACGGGCGACGACAACTTGAAGCTGGCCTATGGCCCTGAAGCATGGCGGCGGATTGTGGCTCAGGCGCTCCCTGGCATTGACGAAATGCTGTCGTTGATTGCCGTAATGGACTTGTTAGAGCAGGGCGAACAGCAGCTAGTGGTACTAGATACCGCGCCGACCGGGCATTTGCTGCGCTTTTTGGAAATGCCCACGGCGATGGGCGACTGGCTGGGCTGGATTTTCAAACTGTGGATTAAGTATCAAGATGTGGCCGGACGGGTAGAGCTAATGGGACGACTGCGAACCCTGCGCCAGCGGGTAATGCAGGCTCAAAAGAAACTGCAAGACCCTGCCTATACCGAGTTCATCGGCGTCGTTCAGGCTCAGTCTGCCATTTTGGCAGAAGCATCACGGCTGACCCAAACGCTCAACGACCGGGGCATGCGCCAGCAGTATGTGGTACACAACCGCTATGAGCTAGGGCAAGAGATTGCGCCGACTCTATTTCCTGAACAAACCATTGTGCGCCTGTCTCAGTTGCCCAGGGCGATCGCTCCCCAAGCCCAAATTGCGATCGCCGCTGACCTGCTGTTCTGAGCGTTTAACCTTGCTCCTAGCTAGGAACTCCGGTTTGTGAGATACACCCCTGTAATCACCAGGCTACCTCCCAGCAGCAGGGGCAGCGTGATTGGCTCCCCCAGCAGTACAGTGGCAAAGGCGATCGCAAATACAGGCACCAGGTTAATAAAAATCGATGCCTTGGCCGATCCGATCGCCTGCACCCCCTCGTAATACCAGAGAAAGCCAGCGGCGGTTCCCAGCATGCCCAGGTACAGCACCCCAACCCAGGCCGCTGGAGCCACCTGCATCCAGGTCTGCACCAGGCCCTCGGGCAGCGCCACAATCAGCAGCGCCGCTGTGCCAAACAAGCAGGCATAGGTCGTGGCCACCAGCGGCGAGAGTTCTCGCATCACTCGTTTGCCTATCAGCGTGTAGACCACCCAGCTGGCGACACAGCCCAGCAGCAGCAGATCTCCCCGCCCTATGCCTTGAGCCAGGAGAGCGGTCAAATTGCCTTTGCTAATGATGATCGTGGCTCCCACCAGCGAGGTAGCAATTCCGGCTAGCTTCAGCGGGGTCAGGGGTTCTCTAAAGACTAAACTGGCGACTATGGCAATCACAACCGGGTTGAGTGCCACAATTAAGGCCGCGCGACCGGCTTCGATGGTTTGCAGACCGCCGAAAAAGAAAATGCTGTAGAAAAAGACGCCGCTGAGACCCAGCAGCGCTACCCATGGCAGATGGCGACGTTGGAGGCGAGGCAGCTTACCGTCGAGGCTATAGCTGAGCACAAGCAGGGTGAGGCTGGCGATCGCAAATCGACAGAACGCCACCGACAGGGGAGCCATGGTTTGCACCGCGATCCGTCCGGCGATAAAGGTACCCCCCCAAATTGCCATCGTCAGAATTAATTTTAGGTAAATCCACATGTTCCCTTTTACTCGACGGCGGGGTCGGGCTTCTTCCTGCCATCGGGCGACTTTTGGGGTTAGTTTTAGGGCTACTTTTTGACGGGGAACCGTGCTAAATATTCTTCGTGTTGACGACTGACTACCGAATTGAGCGGGCGATCGAGCGATCGCAGCTCAAACCCTGGCTCAAATAAATCATGAATTTCTTCTAGGTCGCCGTCAAAGGGTGGCCCGCCGGGGCGATTGTGTGCCCAAAATAGGGCAATCAGTTGACCACCGGGGCGCAGCAGCGTGTGGACGAGCTGAGCGTAGGCTAGGCGTTGGGCGGGGGCGATCGCACAAAAGCAGGTATGCTCTAGCACGTAGTCGAACCCGTTGGCAAACTCGTCCGCCAGCTCAAATATATCTCGCTGAAAGAATTTTGCCGTTAGCCCTCGTTCCTGAGCGGCGATCGTAGCGGCAGTTACCGCAGACGGAGCAAAGTCGACCCCGACTACCTCAAAGCCATGTGAGGCAAACAGCAGCGCATCGTGGCCACGCCCCATGCCTAGCACCAGCATTCGTCCTGGCTGCGGCGCATCTGCTGCTGCCAATAAACTCTCAAAGGGCGGTGCGGCCTCGCCCAAGTCCCAGCGGGCGGTGCCTTCTTGATAGCGGTTTTCCCAAAAACTAGGGGTAAGAGTTTGAGCTGAATCGTCCTGTGAACCTGACGGATTCAAGCTCGAAGCGTCAAGATCTGACGCAGACTCTGGAGATAGAGGGTTAGACATTGTTAGCGTTAAGGCGGCGGCAGTTCGCCCAAAATGATAAACCGGACATGGTTGATCGCCAGTTCGCCAATGGAGACATCGGCACCGCCATCGGGAGTTTTTATATTTTCAAACGAGATGCCTTTGGCCATTTCGGCATGGAACCAGGGCAACCCCATCAAGAACCGGGTGGGGTACGGCCCGCCGTCGATGACATCATCCACATTCGACTCCATCGGCAGCCAGCCATAGCCAGGGACGTAGAACTCAATCCAGACATGGTTGAACTCTGGCTCTAGCGGTACACCTTGGCGGTCGGGGTAGGGCGGGCATTTGTAGCGACCGACGGTGCGGCAAGCAATGCCGTTGAGCCGAGCCAAGGCCAGGAGCAGCCCGACATATTCACCGCAGGAGCCAATCCCCCGCTCTAGCACCACGTCGGGGGTATCGATATGGGGTTTGATGCCGTAGGAGAGGCGATCGTAGACATAGTTGCGGATCTTCAGCACCTTGCGCAGCAAATTGCTTTCGGTGCCAATGGATTCGCGGGCGGCGGCCTGAATGCTGGGCATGTCCATCATCAGATCATCGTCGTCTACCAGATAGCGGTTCTGGAACTCGATCGAGAGCGGTGGATTTTTTTCGACATCCGCATGGGTTAGTTGATATTTGATCCCCCGCACCTCAAGTAAGGCTTTCCAGCCAAAAATGCGACTTTCGTGCGGTTTCAGGTTGCCCAGGTTAAACACAGCAACGCGCTGGCCTTCCTGGATTTCTTCTTTGAAGGGCACCCCAATTGGCTCAATTCGCTTCACCGTTTGCCGAGCGGTTTCGGCGGGTAAGGCAATCCGCCATTCTAAGCCATTCAGCTCTACGGACTCTAGCGGCGACATTTCTTCGGCATAAATCATCTCCACCAGAAACCCGTTGGAGAGGGTGTAGTGCGCCTCGCGATCGAAGCGGAAGTAGAGGGGATGGATGAAGGTGCGATCGCGAAAGGTGAGGTCGTAGGGGAAATCGCTGTTGTTGGGGTCGTCTCGAATATAGGCTTCTTCGATGGCGTAGGAGACATAGAGGGTGTCTACACCGGTGTCGGGGCTGGGACAAAATGCGAGGCCGCTGGGGCTGTCAAACGGGGTCAGCAGGCTAAATTGCAGCTCCCCGGTGGCGCGATCCATGCAGTACACCGACCGCTCTAGGCGATCGCTTACCCATAGTTCTTCACCCCGCACCGTTAAGTTTTCAATCCCTACCCCCGGAGCCGAGAAGCGGGTAATTTCACGACTAGTTTCGCTATCAAAAATGATGATATATCCAGCTTTTTGGCAGGTCACATATACCGTGGTTTGCCAGATCGCCACGCCATCGGCTGGATACGGCAATGTGGCAAAGAGCTGAGGCGTAAAATCTGTCAAGCTACAGCGGTAGACACTTTGATCTCGCGTAAACCAAACCGTCTCTCCGGCCAGCGCCAGCCCCGTTGCGCCCAAAAACTCACTGGCATGGTGCGGGTTCAAAATGGTGGTGTTATCGGTGGCAGGGTCAACCTCAATCACATAGCCCCGAAGTGAGTCAACCGCCAGCAGCTTGTCTCCACGAACCGCCATCCCTCCCAAGGCATACACACCAATGGGGCGAACGGTACGATGCTTAGCAATCAGAGACGATGCCTCAGGAGCGGGAGGACGAGCGGTTGAAGTCTGCTCGGTGGGTAGGGTAGGGTCAAGCAGCATGATAACAACGCTTAAAGGATCTAGGAAACAAACCGTCGGCTGATCGATTGACAGCGGCTGGGTGGCAATCGGTGGCAGGGACACGAGCCTCATCATACGCAAAAGTCCTGCGCACTCACTGTATCAGGACTAAGGGCTGTATCAGGACTAATGGATATGGATTAGGGCTAATTGGTTAAGCGCATCCTATCCTGGCTAGCTCTTAAAAGAAAAGCCCCTCGACGAGGAGCTAGAGCAAAATCAAACTTTAGAGATAGCGAAAGCTAGCGAAACAGCTATGGCAGACGATGGCGATCGCCCATCAGACGTGAGAGGGGTAGGCCAATGGCGTCTGCCTCTCACAACCGATTTCCTGGGGCAATTAACCGAGCAGTGCCTTGGCGCGCGCCACCACGTTGTCGAGGGTGTAGCCAAATTTCTCCATGCACACGCCGCCGGGAGCCGATGCGCCGAAGCTATCTACAGCAATCATGTCGCCTTCAAACCCGATGTACTTATGCCAACCCATGCTGATCCCGGCTTCGACCACCAGCCGCTTGGTCATGGCTTTGGGCAATACCGACTCTTTGTAAGCGGCATCTTGCGCTTCAAATAGCTCCCAAGAGGGCATGGAAACCACTCGCACTTTTGTCCCTTCGCTGGTCAGCTTTTCAGCCGCTTGAACGCATAGACCAACCTCGGAACCCGTACCGATTAGGATCAGGTCGGGGGTGCCTTCGCAGTCAATCACCGGGTAAGCGCCCTTCGCGACGCCTTCAATCGAGGAGCCTGCCAAGTTAGGCACCGCCTGACGGGAGAATGCCATCAGCGTGGCGCGGTTTTGGCTAGCGTTTTCGATCGCCACTTTATACGCGCCGGAGGTTTCCGTCCCATCTGCTGGACGCAGCACCGTCAGGTTGGGAATGGCGCGCAGGGAGGCAATGGTTTCGACGGGTTGGTGAGTGGGACCATCTTCACCTAGGGCGATCGAGTCATGGGTCATCACCCACAGCACGCCTACCTGGGCCAGCGCCGAAAGCCGAATGGCACCCCGCATGTAGTCGGTGAACACGAGGAAGGTGGCACCGTAGGGAATGAGGCCAGAGTTGTGCAGGGCGATGCCGTTACAAATCGCCCCCATGCCATGCTCGCGCACCCCAAAGTGCAGGTTGCGATTTTCGTAGTGGCCTTTTTGGAAATTGCCGATGCCTTTCAGCTCGGTGAGGTTGGAGTGGGTGAGGTCAGCGGAACCGCCGAGTAATTCGGGCAGCACGGGTGCCAAGGCGTTGAGGCAATTTTCTGAGTGTTTGCGGGTGGCCAGGGTTTTGTCTTCGGGCTTGTAAGTGGGCAGGACTTTGTCCCAACCCTCAGGCAGTTTACCGCTGAGCAAGCGACCAAATTCGGCAGATTCTGCGGCAT
>CASBQJ010000484.1 GCA_949127705.1 Synechococcales cyanobacterium PMM_0085 | reverse complement strand
GGTTTTCTCTTAATTTTTCTAAAAATAGAAGGATTTGATCCCCATGATTTACACAGCCACGAAGTTGCTCTTGTAAGATTTCAAGTCCTCCATTTGCATATTCTTGAAAAATTTTAGCCCTTTGTTGATCGCTCTCTTCATCCAGAGATAAGATTTTAGCGTTCTGTGTCTCCGCAAAAGCAAGAAGTCCAATTATTGAAGCATCTCTAAACTGTTCTTGAAGAACTGGATCTGGATCTCTACGAGATGCCTTCTCAAAAGGAATTCGTTTTTTATACTGAAAGCCTAAAGCAGCCGCGAAAGTAAGGATATCTCCATAGGTAAGAAATACACCTTCATCGCCTTCATTTGCACGGAGAGATTTTACAAATACTGCTTTATCTATTGAAATTTGTATTCTAGATGATGCCATCTTGCGCTCAGGGAATTTCTTGTGTATTGATAGGAATCTTATGAATTATTCAATTGCTACTATTTCTCACTTCATTTCCAGTGCTGCGGCAAAGACCAGCGCATCTGCATAAAACTAAAACTGCTAAATTAACCTTCATATAGCCATGAATCAGAACATCTCTCAATCCAGCAATTTGTTGCCAGCGCACATCAGGACTGGTTTGCCGCAATTCTGAAGAAAGCTGTTTTGTTGCTTCACCAATAATTTCTAAATTGCGGATCACTGCATCTTGCATCATCGGTGTGTTGAGAAAGGCATCTCGTCCATCCGCTGTGTAAGATTCGATCTTGCGAATACACTCCAGCATATCCGTCAGATAAAGGCTCTCATCCCTCACAAAGGCACAGCCTCCTGCAACACCCGATCGCGGATCTTTTCATGCAGGGTTTCTGGTTCAGCGACATCCACTTTGCATCCTAGCAACCCTTCTAAATCTTGCATTAGCGCAATTTGATCCAATAAACTTCTTCCTGGCTCAATCTCCATCAAAAAATCGATATCGCTATCTGGGCGCTCTTCTCCGCGTGCCACAGAACCAAAAATCTGAACCTTGGAAGCACCATACTTTGCGGCGATCGCAAAAATTTCTGATCGATTGTTTTTCAAAAGATCCCTCAAGCTCATTTCTCCCTCCATCAGTCAACTTCTCTCGTAGGGCAACTCGATTCGTGAGACCCCGTGGGTTCTACGTTTCGTAACTCCCCATCAATCAATTCATAGCGCGGACTATCCCCATATTGACTCAGAAAATCTTCCAACGAAAGCAGTTTAGAAGTTGCGTAGGTCATGGGTTGTCTCCGGCTTGCAAGACTTGTTCAACCGTGAGGTTAAGTTGCGGAAACAACGCAGAGACAACGCGATCGCCTTTGTCATCTTGCAGAGAATCGCCCCCGCTATACTCCACCACTTCATACAGCCCATCCACCAGCATCAGCACCGTCACCATTGCCCTAGCTGGGTCAACAATCCAATATTCTGGAATCCCTCGCGCAGCATATTCCGTGCGTTTGAAGCGATAATCTCGGTCTTCATTAGCTTTGCCCGGAGACACCACCTCAACAGCGAGCAAGGGCGCAGGCATATCCTCCGTAATGGTGCTGCGTCCTGATGCCAGCAAAACGGCTGCTAGATCTTCCCCTAAGATCATCAGATCCGGCATCCGGACTCGACCCGCGATGACAATCTCAACGTCCTTATGCCGTAGCCACGTCATGGGAACAAAGCGTGACAGCGATACCAATAAAAATACAGAAATCAACGCATTCAGGTTACTTTCGGGCGACATTTTAATGATTTCTCCATCCACAAACTCCTGCTGTCCTTCATAGATTGCTTCAATCGCAAGGTAGTCCGATAAGGTCAATTTTGTGGTAATCATTCCGCCCTCCCCACTGCAATAATCTCAGTGTACTCAAACTCGTTGGGACTGCGCTTTGTCAATGGGTATGACTCACCCCCCAGCGTGATCGCATCAGACTCCACATCCGGTTTGGGCGTATTGTAGACCAACACATATTGCCTGCCAATGTAGTTGGCCATTTCTTCTGCCACCTCGCCCCGCCACTGAGTTTTGCTCACCAACACCACCAGTTGATTCGCCAACGTAGGGAGCGATCGCGCTACCTGCCGCCGATAGGTTTCATCCAAGCTGCCAAAGGGCGAATCCATCACCATCGGGTAATTGCCACCATCGGGCGGCATCAGCCATTGGCTTTGTCGATCCTTACGGCTCCAATCCTTCACCCGGTCAATAATCGCCCCAATAAACGACAAACTCAACACCTGGTTTTCCCCCGTCGAAGCCGCCACCAATCGTTCCTGCCCCGTCGTTGTTTCCACCAAATGCAGTTCATACTTCTCGGTTAGGCGTGGGATGTAGGGCACCACCACAATCCGCTGAAAAATCTCCTTCACTCGCCGTTCCAAGTCGCTGCGAAACACTAAATCCACATTGGTTTGTGTCTGTTTTAAACGGGCGATCGCATCCCCCGTTGCCGCAATCCGTCGCTGGGTTTGCGCCTGCCGCACTTCCGTCGCCTGGTGTTTCTC
>CASBQJ010000483.1 GCA_949127705.1 Synechococcales cyanobacterium PMM_0085 | reverse complement strand
TAGCGGGATGAGCGTCAAGGCCATTTACGCCCTTTCCTGCCCATGCACGCTAGCTCAGACTTCGCTACCGATGCTCTACCGCCTGGATTGACGTTGGAGCAGCGATCGCCAGCAGTGACCAGGCTCTAGCGCTTCAGCCCGAGGCGGCACTGGCCTATTACCCTGGTGATGACGGGTCAGCAGATTCGGGCGTTCCGTCCGGCTGTCCACTGCCCAGCAAACCACTCCTTTACAGGTTTTCCTATGCCCCACCTAGCCAAAATTCTCGTTTACCCAATCAAATCGCTGGAGGGGGTTGAAGTAACGCACGCAGACTTGCTTACAGGCGGGGCACTGACTCACGATCGCGAGTTTGCCTTGTTCGATCAAGCCGGGACAGTGATTAACGCCAAGCGGACTGACAAAATTCACGCTATCCGCTCAGAGTTTGACTTGGCAGGTCGGACGGTGACGGTTTGGCGGCAGGAAGGCGTGGGCTTGGCTGCGCAGAGCGCGGATCGCCAAACGTTTCACCTCGATCAAGACCGAGCGGCGTTAGCAACCTGGTTCAGCGACGTTTTTGGCTACCCTGTCCAAATCCAGCAAAATTTACACATGGGCTTCCCCGACGATACGCATGCTTCAGGCCCCACGGTAGTTAGTGTTGCCACGCTAGAAGCCGTCGCGTCGTGGTTCCGAGCGATGACGGTTGAAGAAGTCCGGCGGCGGTTTCGCGCCAATTTGGAGATTGAGGCGGCTCCTGCTTTTTGGGAAGATCGGCTATTTGTTGAGTCGGGAGAACTGGTGCCGTTTCAGATTGGAGCAGTCACGTTATTGAGCAGCAATCCCTGTCAGCGCTGCATTGTACCCACTCGCAACCCCTGGACAGGCGATCGCCTACTCAACTTCCAGAAAGACTTTAATGTTAACCGCAGCCAAACCCTGCCGACTGATGTCGTACCCGCTCGGTTTAACCACGTCTACAAACTAACGACCAACACCCAAGTGCCCGCTAGCGAAGCAGGTAAGAGCCTCCGCCTTGGCGATCCAGTTCAGGCATGAGCCAGTTCAGGGATAGGGTCTGGGCTTTCAGGTTTAGATCTAGGTTGGCGGGCACTCAGCCCGCAAAAATCAACCTAGATCCAGTTAGTGATAGCAACAGCCCTAGCGGAACATGCTGCTGACGGAGCTATCTTCATGAATGCGCCAGATGGTTTCGCCAATAATATTGGCGACCGAAAGCACTGTTAGCTGAGGGAAGTGATGCTCGATTGGCACTGGAATGGTGTTGGTGACAATCACCTCTTCGAACAGCCCAGCCGCCAGCCGCTCGCAGGCCGGCGGTGAAAAGACAGCGTGAGTCGCACAGGCATAGACCTGACGCGCCCCTTCTGCCCGCAGCAATCGCGCTCCTTCACAGATTGTGCCAGCTGTGTCGATCATGTCATCGACTAACACAGCCGTCTTACCCGCCACGTCGCCAATCACATTCATCACTTCAGCAACGTTGTGAGCCTGACGGCGTTTATCGATAATGGCTAGAGGGGCATCATTGAGCTTTTTGGCAAACGCCCGCGCCCGCGCTACCCCGCCCACGTCGGGCGAAACCACCACAATGTCGGAGAGTTGCTTGCTGGATAAATAGTCAATCAGAACGGGTGAAGAATAGACATGATCAAAGGGAATATCGAAGTAGCCTTGGATTTGAGCAGAGTGCAAATCCATTGCGAGCACTCGATTGGCACCGGCTTGCGTAATTAAGTTGGCAACCAGCTTGGCCGTAATCGATTCTCGCCCCGCCGTCTTGCGATCGGCTCTAGCATAGCCATAGTAGGGGATGACAGCAGTAATCTGCCGCGCCGACGCCCGATGGCAGGCATCAATCATGATCAACAATTCCATCAGGTGATCGTTAACCGGATAGCAGGTCGGCTGCACCAGATAAACATCACAGCCCCGAATCGATTCCTGGATCTGAACATAAATTTCGCCATCAGCAAACCGCTTGCGCACCATGGGGCCGAGATCCATGCCCAAATAGCGGGCCACTTCTTGGGAAAGCTTGGTGTTAGCAGAGCCAGAGAAAAGCCGAAGGCGGTTGTTATCGGAGATTTGGGGCAGAGGAGGCTGAAGAGCTAAAGTTGCAGAGCGGATCACAACAGTTCCTCAAAAATAGTCAACGCAATCTTATCATCTTCAAAAAAAACGACTGCTCGGTTTTCTCGCAGGTGGATGGAGATACAGGCAACCTGTGAATGGGGTAGATGCGTAGATCAGAATCGAAAGAACGCTAATTCAACTTTATAGGTAAAAAACAGAAGCTGACTACAACTTAGGGCACAAAAACTAAGGATAGCGCATGCTGTAACCGAATTGCCCTATCCCTAATAAGAATCTAAGCTTCTGATAGAAGCTGTCATCCATGCATGGGATGTATTTATTTTTGGCGCAGTATTTTATTGAGCTGAATCTCAAATGATCGGCTCAACCACTCTACAAGTCGCCGCCTCGAAATGCCAGCAGGAAGATGACCACTGGGCCAGCGATCATGATCATTCCGACTAGCGTCAACTGTGCGATCGCTTCCCAATTCAAGCTGCTGATCAGTTCCATTGCTTCCTCAAATCCAGTCTAGTAAATGTTTTTGCCGGGTCGAACCATTTATTTGCCTATTTTACCTAGGAAGGGGACGCATTGATGCGGAAGTTTATAAAAGATGACGATATCGTGGAGGTAGTATTTGGAGCAATGATATGGCAACGTGGCGTTGTGTAAAGCAGTGCGGTGCCTGCTGTAATCTTGACCCGGCAGAGCGTCCCGATTTGGGTCTGTATCTTTCTCCCCCAGAACTGGGTCTGTATCTCAGTTTGGTGGGAGAGAACGGCTGGTGTGTGAATTTTGATCCCGAGACGCGAGAATGCCGGATTTATGCCGATCGCCCTCGGTTTTGCCGCGTGGAACCTGAAATTTTCCAAGAGATGTATAGGATTGAAGCCCATGAGGTGAATGAGTTTGCGATCGCCTGCTGTCAGGAGCAAATTGAGGGCGTGTATGGCGATCGCAGTCTGGAAATGATTCGGTTTGATCAAGCAGTCGGGATTTAAGTTAATTTAGCCAATCGGCAATAAACTAGAAGCCCGCCTGTGAACAGGCGGGCTTCTAGAATTCTAGAAATGGGGATCATGAAACTGCTGTGCAGTTAGGGCAGATGCAACCGTCTATGCAATCGACGCCATCTTCACATCACTGGTAGCGAGCAACTCTTGCAGCTCTTCTGAGTCAACCGTTTCGCGCTCAACCAGCATCGCTGCCAGGTTTTCTAACACTAAGCGGTTTTCGGTCAGTACCGACTTGGCGCGGCGGTAGGCTTGATCCACCAAGTTGCGTACCTCGTCGTCAATGGCGGCAGCTGTTTCTTCAGAGAAATCGCGCTCGGCCGCAATGTCTCGACCCAAGAACATATTGCCCTGTGCCCGACCCAACGCTACAGGTCCAAGGCGATCGCTCATGCCAAAGCGCGTCACCATTTGTCGTGCCACTCGTGCTACCTGCTGCAAGTCATTGGAAGCACCCGTGGTTACTTCCTCTTCGCCAAAGATAATCTCTTCGGCGATGCGACCCCCGAGGGCAACAGCCATCTGGTTTTGCAAATAAGAGCGAGAGTAGAGTCCAGAATCCATCCGATCTTCGCTGGGGGTGAACCAGGTCAAACCGCCAGCGCGGCCACGGGGGATGATGCTGATTTTTTGCACGGGGTCATAGTCGGGCATCAATGCACCGACTAAGGCGTGACCAGCTTCGTGGTATGCCACCAGCGATTTACGTTTTTCGCTCATGACGCGGTCTTTCTTCTCAGGGCCGGCCAAGACGCGATCGATCGCATCGTTGACTTCATCCATCGAAATTTCAGTCAAGTTACGGCGAGCCGCCAAAATAGCGGCCTCGTTCAACAAGTTGGCCAGGTCGGCTCCAGTGAAGCCCGGTGTCCGACGGGCAATTTTCTCCAAATCTACGTCCTTCGCCATGGTTTTACCACGAGCGTGGACATTAAGGATCTCTAGACGACCCGCATAGTCAGGGCGATCGACCACCACTTGACGGTCAAATCGACCGGGACGCAGTAGCGCAGCATCTAGCACATCAGGGCGGTTGGTGGCCGCAATCAGGATGATTCCAGTGTTGCCTTCAAATCCGTCCATCTCAGTTAGCAGCTGGTTTAGCGTTTGCTCTCGCTCATCGTTGCCGCCGCCGAGACCTGCGCCCCGCTGGCGACCAACTGCATCAATTTCGTCGATAAATACGATACAGGGTGCATTAGCCTTGGCTTGTTCAAACAAGTCACGAACCCGCGATGCCCCAACGCCCACAAACATTTCGACAAACTCTGAACCGGAGATGGAGAAGAAAGGCACACCTGCTTCACCCGCAACCGCCTTGGCTAGCAGCGTTTTCCCAGTACCTGGAGGGCCGACCAACAGCACACCCTTAGGGATTTTTGCCCCCACTGCGGTGAAGCGATCGGCATTTTTCAAGAAGTCTACAACTTCAGCCAGCTCTAACTTAGCCTGGTCGATGCCCGCCACGTCCCCAAAGGTAACTTGGGTTTGCGGCTCCATCTGCACCCGAGCCTTGGACTTGCCAAAGTTCATAGCCTGACTGCCTGGGCCATTTTGCGCACGGCGGAGAACGAAAAACAGCACCACCAATAACAAGAAGGGAATCAAAAGGGTGCTGAGAACCCGCGCCCACACATTATCGTCTGCCTGGGGCGAAACAGAAATGTCTACCTTGTTGGTGGTCAAGATATCGAGTAGTTCGGGGTCGCTAGGCAGATTGACGGTGGCTTTTTTGCCATCTTCTTGGTAAACCAAAGCCCGAGTCCGATCGGCACTGATGGTGACTTTGGCAACGTTGCTTTGCTCAACTTCCCGAATAAACTGGCTGTAACGCCAGGAATCGACATCTTGAGGCTGTCTATCAAGCAGGGCAGTTGCTAAGAACACAACTACCACTACCAAAAGGGCATACAGCCCTGCATTTCTCCATCGCTTATTCACTGAGGCGTTTCCTCCAAATACGTTTTTCGCGCCAAGGCAACAGACCTAGGGTCTACCCTGCTGAACCGATAGGCATTGCCGTTGGCAAGACCTGCCTCATGCTGGGTGTATAAAGATCTAGCTTATTTCAAAATCTTAATTGTTAACTAATATTAACCTACTTTCATAAAGCCTGTCATATCTCTAACCTTCTGACTGATATTTAGCTCTCATTCGGATTAGATGTATGACCAGCTCTATATTCTGAAATTATAACGTCTGCTATTAACTCGATGCGGGTGCCCCAGCTGAACACTAGAACGGACGCTACGGATTTACTCTGCATCAGCACCCTATCGATATCTAGTCTTGAGTCGGCGGCCTGAGTTGATAGGTGCCATCTGGATTGGGAATGACGCTGCCTCCCATCTGGCGAATCCGGGCAACAGCATGGTTTCGAGTTTTATCATCTGGAGCGTTGTTGAGCACCATCGTCCAGGCAAAAAATTGAGCATATTTACTATTGGGATTGCTGGCTAAGAACGCAGCTGTTTGGCGAGAAAGCGGGGCACTCGCCCTGCCTTCGGGGGTTCCAGATGCGTCTGCCCACTCGGCGGCAGTGGTAAACGATTGACGAGCGGCTTGAGCATCTCCCAAAAACAAAAGTTCGTCGATGCCTCGGCTGCGCCAGACATAGTAAGAGCCTTGAGGTACAGTTGGAGTCAAGGACTCTAGCCCTTTGGCGGTGATGGCGACTGAGCGTTCTGGGAGTCCGGCGTAGAGTGAGCTGCTCGTCGAGAGAAAGGTATAGGTCGCCAGAAACCGAGGATCGTGCTTTAAAACTACCTCAAAGTAATCTGGGCTGAGGCTATAGTCAGTTCGTTCTCTGGCTTGAGAGTCGCCGAAGTATTGCAAAAAGTTGAGGAACGTCCAATCGGCAATCAGGTTCTCAAAGCCAAAGGCAGGCAAAGTCTGGAGTAAATTTAAGCGGGTTTTCTCAGTTGCCAAATCGCCCCGAATGCTAGCAATAGGAGCAGTTTCGCTGCGGGTTTTGAGCCGTTGCAGTTGAGGCATCTGTAGAAACGCGATCGCCCCCACACTAGTTGCGATCGCTAGTATGGTTCCGAGTAAAGACTTGTTCATAGGATATTTGATCACAGATTCAGACGGGATTACATCGCAACCGACTTTAAGATGGGAAAGAACGGCTGGCTGACCCAGTAACTTGAGCACATTTTCTGCGTCTATGCTTCCTTCCCAAGCCACCCCCCACGTCATGAGCAAACACATTCTGCTGTATACCGATGATCCCGGTACGGGCGGCGTTGCCCAATATAACGACATGATAGCGTTGGGGTTGCGGGCTCAGGGGTATCGAGTTACCGTCGTGCAAACTCAGAGCGAGAATCCCCTGATTGCCAGCCAGCAGCGGGCAGGCGTTCGACACGAGTGGCTAGACTATGACACGGTAGAAGAGTTTGGCCGAACCGGCAGTGATCTGTCCCAAGCCCAAGCCATCTTTCCACGCACCCAGCCAGATTTGATCTTATTTAGCGATTCTTACCCGCTGTCTAACTTGGCGGCAAAAGAGGTGGCGCTCCAGATGGGCATCCCCTATGTAATTGTGGTGGGGTTTGTCGCGCCCTACCTAGCTCAACGGTTTGGCGAGGACGTAGATGCTGAGTACTACCTCGGCATGTTGGAGCGGCAGTATCGGCGGGCAAAACAGGTGATTGCCGTCTGTCGAGAAAACCTGGAGCTGCTGTACAAGCTGTTTCGGCTACCCAGCGATAAAGGGCGAGTGATTCACTATGGCAGGCCAGAACATTTCTTTTCGCCGCGCGATGGGGCAATGCGCGATCGCCTCCGCAAGAGCCTCCAGGTGCCTGCCAAGGGCGTGTTGTGCTTTACGGCGGCTCGACTGGAGTCTGTCAAGGGGTTTCAGTATCAGCTAGATGCGATCGCGACTTTGCGCCATACGTCTGCTTGGTCTAACCTGTATTTTGTCTGGGCAGGGGAGGGCAGTATGCGGCCTGAGCTAGAGTATGCCTTGGCCGAGCTAGAGGTAGGCGATCGCGTCACGCTACTAGGGCAGCAGTGGGATATTGCCAACTGGCTGGAAGCGGCTGACCTGTTCATTTTGCCTTCCAAGCTAGAAGGAATGCCCCTGACCATTATGGAAGCGATGGCCAAGGGCGTACCAGTGATTGCCTCTGCCGTCAGTGGGATTCCAGAAGAACTGGGCACCACAGGTAAATTGCTCACCAACCCGGCACTTGATCACGAGGCTACCGTGAGTGAACTCGTGTCTACTATCCAAGCCTGGGCTGCCAATCCTGAAGCCCGACGCGCAGTTGGAGAAGCAGAACAGCGGCGCGCTAGCCAGATGTTTCG
>CASBQJ010000482.1 GCA_949127705.1 Synechococcales cyanobacterium PMM_0085 | reverse complement strand
GAGTGTAGAAATAGAGAGTGTAGAAATAGAGAGTGTAGAAATAGAGAGTGTAGAAATAGAAATAGAGAGTTCAGAAATCCAGAGCGTAGAAAGCGCTGATTCTAGTGGGGATCCTCAAGACCGGAGTCAGGTAACCCCTACGGCAGATCCAGAGGCGATCGCCCCCTCCGTTGCTCATCGCGATCATCCCAATCCTCATGAGCAATCATCGCCGCTTCTAGACCCCAGCGACTTATCAGACCCCAGTGACCCAGCGGTTCACAGCACCCCGCTGACGGCTCACCCAGACCTCGTTCTGCCTCAAGCAGACGCCAGCACAGTCATCGCCGATGATGTCATGGCAGCAGTCGAACTCAGCCCTGCCGCCTCGTCTACTGAAGACGAAGCCTTAGAACTGTGGGGTAGATCCAGTATTATGCACCTGCCCATTCATCAATATGTTCCCATTGTGCCTCGATTTGAAACCTCTACCTTTTATGCCAAGCTGAGAGCTGTTGCCATTGATGAGATAATGTAGAGCCACCGCTTCAGACATGGGTTTTAGCTTGATTTATCCCCGCCATCCCCGTACCTACCGCAGATACGATACCCTTAAGTACGACCAGGTATCATTCTAGATCTGCTGTTTTTATTGGGAAAGATGCCCAGCGCAGACCTGTTTGCCCTTTTCCCTACTGCTGCGCAGCAGCAAGCTACAGTCTTCCCTCTTCATCCTTCCCCCTTCCCTCTAACATGCCTCAAACTGCCGACTTTCTTGCTCACCTCAATCCGTCTCAGCGCCGCGCCGTAGAGCATTACTGTGGGCCGTTGCTAGTCGTAGCAGGAGCCGGATCTGGCAAAACACGGGCATTGACCTACCGCATTGCCAATTTGGTACTGACCCATAAGGTTGATCCAGAAAATATTTTGTCGGTCACCTTCACCAATAAGGCTGCCCGCGAAATGAAAGAGCGGATTGAAAAGCTATTTGCCGAGCGCGAAGCCCAGTCAAAGCACGGCAAGCCCTTAGAGGCACTGCCCGATCGTGAACAGACAAAGCTGCGATCGCATGTTTACAAAACCATTACCAAAGAACTCTGGATCGGCACCTTCCACGCACTCTGTGCCCGCATCTTGCGGTTTGATATTGAAAAATATCAAGCCCCCCAAGGATATCAATGGAACCGCAACTTTTCTATTTTTGATGAATCTGACGCGCAGGCGTTGGTCAAAGATATTGTCACCACACAGCTCAATTTAGACGACAAGAAATTTGACCCGCGCTCAGTTCGCTACGCCATCAGCAACGCCAAAAACCAGGGCTGGTCACCCGCCGATCTAGAGCGAGAACAACCTAACTTTCGCGGTCGCACCATCGCCAATGTCTACTCCGAATATCAAAAGTCACTGGCCGGTAATAATGCGCTGGACTTCGACGACCTGATTCTAATTCCGGTGCAGCTATTTCGCCAAAATGAACAGGTATTGGCCTACTGGAGTCAACGATTTCGCCACATCTTGGTAGACGAATATCAAGATACCAACCGAACGCAGTATGACTTGATTCGATTATTGGTCACCAACAGCACCAGCGCCAGTAAATACAGCGATTGGAACCACCGTTCGATTTTTGTTGTAGGCGATGCAGACCAATCAATTTACTCATTTCGGATGGCTGATTTTCGCATTCTGATGGACTTTCAGCATGACTTTGGTGATGGTCTGTTAGATGATGACACGCGCACAATGGTGAAGCTGGAGGAGAACTATCGCTCCACCGAAAACATTTTGCAAATGGCGAACCATCTGATTGAAAACAACACAGAAAGAATCGACAAAGTGTTGCGGCCAACACGCGGCACGGGTGAAGCGATTTTTTGCTATCGTGCCGATGATGAAGTTGAAGAAGCCCATTTTGTCGTGACGCAGATTCGGCAATTGGCGCTCGATAACTCGGAGCTGCACTGGGGTAATTTCGCTATTTTGTATCGCACCAATGCCCAGTCGCGGGCATTTGAAGAATCGCTGGTGCGCCATGATATTCCCTATAACATTGTGGGCGGGCTACGATTCTATGACCGTAAGGAAATTAAGGACGTGCTGGCCTATTTGCGGGCGATCGCCAATCCTCAAGATGCCCTTAGCCTCAAGCGCATTATCAACACGCCCCGACGCGGCATCGGCAAGGCTACTATCGATCGCCTAGAGGGTGCGGCCAAAGAACTAGATCGCAGTCTGTGGAACGTGCTCACCGATGAAACCCTAGTCAATACCCTGGCAGGGCGATCGGCCAAGGCCGTCAATGGGTTTACCCAGATTATTCAAACTTGGCAAGACAAAGTAGAAACAGCCTCACCGAATGAAATTGTTCAGGGGGTGTTAGAAGACTCGCGCTATGTCTCAGAACTAGTCGCCCAAGGAACCGACGAAGCAAACGATCGCGTCCAAAACGTGCAGGAACTCTACAACGCTGCCTTACAGTTTGAGGAAGAAAACGAAGGCGCAACTCTGCCAATGTTCTTGGGCAACGCCTCCCTTGCCTCTGACCGCGACAACACCAACGAAGAGCAGGCAAAAGTGTCGTTAATGACGCTGCATTCATCTAAGGGGCTGGAGTTTCCCGTGGTGTTTTTGGTGGGGCTAGAGCAGGGCTTGTTCCCCAATTTCCGCTCCATGGAAGACCCGGCCTCGCTGGAAGAAGAACGCCGCCTTTGCTATGTTGGCATTACCCGCGCTAAGGAGCGATTGTTTGTCAGCTTTGCCCGCGAACGCCGCCTCTATGGCAGCCGCGAGCCTGCTAGCCCGTCGCTGTTTTTGGGTGAACTGCCCCGCGAACTGCTGCTGACGAATGCGGCCACGGCACTCCCCAAGAAGATGGCAACCCCGATTCGCGAAATCAAAGCCAAACGCGCTGCCGAAAACGCACCCGACACCCATGCCGATGATTGGACAGTGGGCGATCGCGTTTCCCATAAAGCCTACGGCAATGGCCATGTCACCCATATTTTTGGCGCGGGGAACAAGATCTGTTTGGCGATTAAGTTTCCGGGCATTGGCCAGAAAATTATTGATCCCAAGATTACATCGTTGCAGCGGGTGTAGGGATG
>CASBQJ010000481.1 GCA_949127705.1 Synechococcales cyanobacterium PMM_0085 | reverse complement strand
TTAGTCAACGCCTACAATGCCATCACGTTAGAATCCATCATCGACCAGAAGCCGCTCAAAGGCAGCATTAAAGATATTTGGGGCGTTTGGAATGGCAAACAGCATTTGGTGATGGGGCAATCGATTACCCTCGACACCATTGAGCATGAGATGTTGCGCAAAGACTTCCAGGAACCGCGCATCCATGCGGCGTTAGTGTGTGCCGCCATTAGCTGCGCCCCGCTGCGGCCAGAACCCTATACGGGTGAGCAGCTAGATCAGCAGCTAGATGATCAGGTACGCCAATGGTTATCTAGTCGTGGGATAAAAATCGATCGCGCTCAAGAGCGGGTCTCTATTTCTTCGATTTTTAACTGGTTTGGTGAAGACTGGCAAGCAGGCTACAGCGCACCTAACCAGTTTGCTGGAAGTGACAAGGAGCGAGCTGTTTTGAACTTTATTAGCACCTATGTGAGTCCTGAAGACAAAGACTATTTAGTCCAAGGTCAATACAACGTTGACTACTTGGAGTATGACTGGTCATTGAATAAACAGTAGAGACTGAGATTCACGATTGAGATTCACGATTGAGATTCACGATTGAGCTACTTCAGCCAGACTCTACCCGGCATGACAACAGTAACAGATGCTGCTAAGCGTAAACCCATGATCGATTCAAATCAAGTGCTCCGAAATCGCCTGCTAAAGGGGCTGTATTGGCTAGGAATCAGTGCGATCGCCTGTGGTCTAGTGGCGTCTCCAGCTCTGGCTCAAACGGCGGCAAGCTCACCGGGGTTTAACCCACAAGAGCTGCTGCGCAATGCCTTACAGTGGGTTGAAAGCCTAGGTGTAGTGGGTGGGATTGCCTTTATTATCATTTACATTGTGGCCGCAGTCGCCTTCCTGCCCGGATCAATTTTGACGCTGGGGGCAGGGGTCGTGTTTGGCGTATTTCTGGGTGCCGTCTACGTTTTTATTGGCGCTACATTAGGGGCGATCGCCGCATTTCTGGTAGGACGTTATTTGGCCCGAGACTGGATCAGCAAAAAGATTGAGGGCAATCAAAAATTTGCGGCAATCGATCAAGCCGTTGCCAGAGAAGGGTTCAAAATTGTATTGCTGACTCGGCTTTCTCCTGTTTTCCCCTTCAACTTACTAAATTATGCATTTGGGGTCACAGGCGTTGCCCTAAAAGACTATGCGTTAGGGTCAATCGGCATGATTCCTGGCACCATTATGTATGTCTATATCGGCTCTTTAGCCGGGGATATTGCCAGAATCGGTACCGAAAATCAGCCGACCAATCCGACTGTGCAATGGGCAATTCGGATCGTTGGCTTGCTGGCCACAGTCGCTGTTACGGTCTACGTGACCCGCGTTGCCCGCAAAGCCCTGGCAGAAAAAGTTAGCGGGTAGCCGTCACAGATAATTTGGAGCAGACCGGCGGCAGCATAGGGGCGCTGTTCACCGCCGTCTTCGACCAAGCATTATCCAGAACATATCTAGTGCTGAACTCAAACCGATCTAATTTACTGCGCTGCGTCAGTGCCCTATGGCTAACTGGAGGAGCCGTGATTGTCAGCGCCCATGGCCATGTGCGTGACGTGGCAACGCTACATCAATTCTGGGTCGGCATTGGGGTGATGGCAGTCGGATTTATCCTGTCGTGGCGGCTGCGATCGCTTTCCGCCCTGTGGTTTTGGGGAGTGGCGATCGCTACTCGGCTGCTCTTATTGCCGATGGAGCCGGGGGATGATGTCTGGCGCTATCTGTGGGAAGGTCATATTCAAAATTTGGGGTTTAGCCCCTATCATTTTGCCCCCAACGCGCCTGAATTAGCACTGTATCGCCCAGATTGGTGGTCGCAAATCAATCATCCGGATGTTTCTGCTATCTATCCACCCATCACAGAACTTGGCTTTCGATGGCTAGCGGCGATCGCTCCCAATCTCTATCTGTTCAAGCTGGCATTTACTCTGGCCGATTTGCTCGTCTGTGGGCTGCTGTGCCGTCGGTTTGGCCATGCTCAAGCGACGCTCTATGCCTGGAACCC
Organism: Synechococcales cyanobacterium PMM_0085; assembly: GCA_949127705.1. Taxonomy (GTDB): domain Bacteria; phylum Cyanobacteriota; class Cyanobacteriia; order Elainellales; family Elainellaceae; genus CASBQJ01. The sequence goes on along the minus strand of CASBQJ010000481.1, from coordinate 1,656 downwards.
GATGATCATTTACGCTTTTGCGGGAGGGGCGCATTACGATAGCTGGTTTATTTTACCGTTGGTCGCGGCAGGGCTGTTGGCTGATGATGAACCGGATGATGAACCATCAGAGCGCCGCTTTACCTGGTTCTGGAGTGCGTTATGCGTGGGCATCAGCGTGGCGGTGAAATGGATGTCGCTCCCGATGGTGGGGTTTTTAATCTGGCGATCGCTGCGTCAGCTCAAGTTTTGGCAAGCCGGCTGGATTGGGCTGGCTAGCATATTACCCATCGTTGTGTCGGCTCTGCCGTTTTGCCAGACTAGCGCTTGCCCCTTGATGCCAACCCAATCCGTGTTTATGTCCTATGGGCGCAGTGCAGAATTCATTCCTCACGTCGTTGCTCAAGTTTGGCCATCGTCACTCCAAACTAATGCAATTTATTTATTTCCCCTAGCCCTATTTACCATTTGGCTGACAGTTCGAGCCAATAGTTTCCAGCAATTTGCCGAATGGTACTGGTTTGGATTGCTAACGCTAACGCCGATCGTCCATTTCTGGTATTTTACCTGGATGGTGCCGTTCGCAGTGCCCAGCCAAAATTGGGGAGTTCGATTGGTTAGCCTTTCTGCATTTGTTTACTTTGTCTTGCCTGCGCGCATCCCCGACTGGCGATTGACGGCAGTAGAGCGACTATTGCTGTGGCTGCCCTTGATGCTGGGCTGGCTGTGGACAACCTGGCAAAGCTCTCAGAAAAGACGAACGCTAGCGAGTAACTCTGGTAGAATCAAGTCTAAATCTTGAATGATCCGTCGCACTAGCGATGAGGCCAAGCATCAGCATTAATCATGCTATATAACTGGTATCAAACTTGAAACCGATTGAATCAACTCTAGATGGCTAATCCGAGATTTACGCTGCAAGTATTCTATTGCATTTAGACTAGCCCAGTGGGCATCCCAGCTTGAACCCATGCAGCAATCTTCGATCACATAGACAAAGTAATCATGCTGGTGGGCGTCAACCGTTGTGTAATGGACACAAACATCTGTCAATGTTCCCATAATCACTAGCGTATCGACCTTTAATCCTCGCAGCAAAAGATCAAGATCGGTCGCAAAGAAGGCGCTGTAGCGTCGTTTGGCGATCGCAAACTCGCCATCACGAGGGTAGAAATCAGAATGAAAATTTGTACCTGACCAGGTTTCAAGGCAATGAATCGGCTCCACGCCGTCTAGTTCTCGGCCAAAGTCCACCATTTCTTTGCGGTGAACTTCCTGAGTATAAATAATGGGTAGGTTTGCAGCTCTAGTGGCAGATAAAACAGTCTTTGCTTTGGGTAACACGTCAGCTGCGCCAACGATCTGTAGCGGCCCTCCAGTAAAAACATCTTGCTGAAAATCAATAATCAGCAGCGCTGTCGAATTGGCATTCAATGTTGGAACCATGTATATATCCCATTGATTAAGTAGTTCAACTCAGGCTATGAGCGAACCTCGCGCCCTAATAACCATGTCATCCCAATTTAATTAATGATCACGACCGATCAATTGTTTGGTAGGGGCATGGCACTGCCATGCCCCCAAGGATGTGTCGCATCTATTTGGTAGGGACATGGCACTGCCATGTCCCTACCAAATAGATGCGACACATCCTTGGGGGCATGGCAGTGCCATGCC
>CASBQJ010000480.1 GCA_949127705.1 Synechococcales cyanobacterium PMM_0085 | reverse complement strand
CTCCTACTGTCACCCCAACGTCACCCACCCCGACGGATCCAGAGCCACGCGTATTGGTTTCGGAAGTGGTCGTCTCCGGTGTGACGGGTGACCTAGAAACAGAGGTATACAACGCGATTCAAACTAAGCCAGGGTTTACCACCACGCGATCGCAGCTGCAGCAAGACATCAATGCAGTCTTTGCCACAGGCTATTTTTCTAACGTGCAGGCCGTGCCGGAAGACACCCCGCTCGGCGTTCGGGTCACCTTTGCAGTTCAGCCCAACCCGGTCTTAACCACCGTGCGGGTTCAAGGGAATCAGGTTTTGCCCCAAACGGTGGTAGATGAAGCCTTTGCGCCGCAGTATGGCAGCACCTTAAACCTCAACCGCTTGCAAAGGGGTATCGGGATTATTAACAAGTGGTATCAAGACAATGGCTATGTCTTGGCTCAAATTATCGATGCGCCCCAAGTCAGCGGCGAGGGGGTTGTCACGCTGACGGTGGCTGAAGGCATCATCGAAGACATTAACGTGCAGTTTCTGACGTCTGATGGCGAGCTGGTGGATGATGAAGGCAACCCGATCGAAGGGCGGACTAAGCCCTACATCATTACGCGAGAGTTTGAATCGGGTTCGGGGGATGTATTCAACCAGCAACAGATTCAGCGCGACTTGCAACGAGCGTTTGGTCTCGGCATTTTTGACGATTTGCAGGTCACCCTCAACCCTGGCCAAGATCCAAATCAGGTCGATGTCACGGTCAATGTGGTAGAGCGCAGCACTGGCTCTTTGGCAGCTGGGGTAGGCGTTAGCTCGGCCAGCGGCTTGTTTGGCACCGTCAGCTATCAGCAGCAAAACTTGGGGGGCAATAACCAAAGCCTAGGAGCCGAAATCCAGCTGGGTGAGCGCGACTTGCTATTTGACGTCAACTTTACCGACCCCTGGATTGCCGGAGACCCATACCGCACCTCCTATACCGTGAATGGTTTTAGTCGGCGATCGATTCCGCTAGTGTTTCAAGGCGGTGATACAGAAGTAGAACTGTCGAATGGCGATCGCCCCCGCGTCCGACGGATTGGTGGCGGCGTTAGCTTTGGCCGTCCGCTGGACAACGGCTGGCGCGCCTCTGCGGGCATCCAGTATCAAAACGTCCGCATTCAAGATGCCGATGGCGAACTGGCTCGACGAGACGAACTGGGCAACGACCTCAGTTTCAGTGGTGGGGGCGTAGACGATTTGCTGCTGTTGCAGTTCAGCGCCACTCAAGATCGGCGTGACAATCCCATGGCTCCTACCAGTGGATACTTGATGCGGTTCGGGACTGACCAGACGATTCCGGTGGGGCAAGGCGGCATCTTGTTCAACCGCTTGCGGGGCAACTATAGCCGCTACATCCCGGTAAACTTTACCAATTTTACCGATGGAGCCGAAACCCTGGCCTTCAACGTTCAGGGGGGCGTTGTTCTGGGTGATTTGCCGCCCTACGAGGCATTCTCATTAGGGGGCACCGACTCAGTTCGGGGCTACGACTCTGGCGAAGTGGGCAGTGGCCGAGCCTTTGTGCTGGGCACAGTAGAATATCGGTTCCCGATCTTTTCGATTGTAGGAGGAGCACTGTTTGTAGACTTTGGTACCGACCTGGGTACTGGGTCTGATGTTCCGGGTCAACCTGCTGTCGTTCGCGATAAACCGGGCAGCGGTGTGGGCTTCGGCATTGGGGTTCGGGTTCAGTCTCCGTTGGGCGCAATTCGAGTAGACTACGCGTTGAATGATGAAGGCGACAGTCGCATTCACTTCGGCATTGGGGAACGGTTCTAAGCGGGTGTCAATAGTCTGGACTTGCTGTTGAGCAGCATGATTTGGGTGTAACGTTTGCGGGATCGATGATGGAGCAGGTAATCACACAGTCTCAGGGGACGGATTTCGGGCTTCAGGCAGTTCTGCCACAGAGTCCTGGGCTGTTGAATCAGGTTCAACATACATTGGCACAGGGGTTTGAGCAATCGGGGATCGGCCTGCATTTGGGCAGATTAGCGCAGGTGCGGGTGCTGCCAGCGGCGATGGGCGCAGGCCGATATTTTGTGCGGGTCGATTTGCCAGGAGCGCCCCAAGTGGCCGCTACCGTTGATTCGGTGCACCAAACCGCCCTTTCGACCGAACTGCTGGATGGAGAGGCTAGCGTGCGCACAGTAGAGCATCTGCTAGCCGCCCTAGCCGCCATGGGCGTAGACAATGCCCGAATTGAAATCGATGCCCCCGAGGTGCCGTTGCTGGACGGCTCTGCCCAAGTCTGGACAGAGGCGATCGTCTCTGCTAAAGTAACTCCCCAGTTGACCCCCTGTTCACACACCACCCTGCGCGAACCCGTCTGGGTTTACCAAGGCGATGCGTTTGTGGCGGCATTGCCGTCGCCCGACCTGCGCTTTACCTACGGGATCGACTTCGAGCTGCCCGCCATCGGCAACCAATGGGTGAGCTGGTCGCCGCAGCACGAACCGTTTGAGCAGGCGATCGCCCCCGCCCGCACCTTTGCCCTCGCCCACCAAGTTGAACAATTGCGCTCCATGGGGCTGATCAAGGGTGGTAGCTTAGAGAATGCCCTGGTTTGCAGCAAAGAAGGATGGCTAAATCCACCGTTAAGATTTCCAAATGAGCCAGTGCGTCATAAACTTTTAGACTTAATAGGAGATTTAAGTTTACTGGGCCCGATGCCCGTAGCTCATGTGTTGGCCTATAAAGCCAGCCATCACCTCCATGTCGAGTTGGCACGCCGGCTGGCGGCGATCGGCGCACACTCGTAGCCCGTTCTATGCCCTTAGTCCGTTCTGTGTATGGTCAGCAACATGTTCCGCCACATGTTGCTGACCATACAAAACGATTTCCTAACTTTATACGTGTAACCCCCTCTTATCCCCATGTCCATTTTGACTGACCTCCACCCTGTCTCACCCCATGTGCAGTCCGAGCCGGAATCGGTAGCAGTGAATGGCGCGCCGCCAAAAACTGTGTTTGAGGTGGAGGACATCCACAGACTGTTGCCCCATCGCTATCCCTTTTCATTAGTCGATCGAATTGTGGACTTTATCCCCGAAAAATTAGCAGTCGGGATCAAAAATGTCACCTTTAACGAGCCCCACTTTCAAGGGCACTTCCCAGGGCGACCCATTATGCCAGGTGTGTTAATTGTGGAAGCAATGGCACAGGTGGGGGGCATTGTGCTAACTCAAATGGCAGATGTTCAAGATGGGCTGTTCATGTTTGCTGGAATCGATAAGGTACGATTTCGTCGGCCTGTTGTCCCAGGCGATCAGCTGATTATGACTGTGGAACTGCTTTGGGTGAAAAAACGTCGGTTTGGCAAAATGCACGGGCGAGCCGAAGTCGATGGACAATTAGCAGCAGAAGGCGAATTGATGTTTTCGTTGGTGGACTAACACACCTTGACTACCCTGATCCATCCCACCGCAGTAATTCATCCCAGCGCTGAACTGCACCCTACGGTTCAGGTGGGAGCGTATGCCGTGATTGGCGGCAGCGTTAAAGTGGGAGCCGGGACGGTAATTGGCCCGCATGTTGTATTGGATGGATTAACTGAAATTGGGGCAAATAACCAATTTTTTGCTGGAGCTGCCATTGGGCTAGAGCCGCAAGACCTAAAATACAACGGCTCCCAAACCCACGTCAAAATTGGCGACAATAACTTGATTCGAGAGTATGTCACCATTAATCGGGCTACCTACGAAGGGGAAGCAACGATTATCGGCAACGGCAATTTGCTGATGGCCTACGTGCATGTGGGGCATAATTGCGTGATTGAAGACCGGGTAGTGATTGCCAACAGCACAGCCCTAGCCGGCCATGTGCGAATTGAATCGCGTGCCACCATTAGCGGCGTGTTGGGCATCCATCAGTTTGTCCAAATTGGCCGGCAGGCGATGGTGGGAGGCATGAGTCGGATTCACCGCGATGTGCCGCCTTATATGCTGGTAGAAGGCAACCCAGCCCGAGTGCGATCGCTCAATCTAGTCGGGTTGCGCCGCTCTGGCCTAATCGAAACCGACAACGGTAAAACCTTCCAATCGCTCAAAAAAGCCTTCCGGTTGCTCTACCGATCTGGCCTCACGTTACCGCAAGCGCTCGAACAGTTTGACCTGTTGCCCGACACAGAATCGCTCCGGCACCTGCACCAATTTCTGAAGCAAAGCCAGCTGCCAGGACGACGTGGCACCATCCCAGGGCGCAAGCTGGCCAAGAACGAGGTCAAGGACGAGGAATGAAGGCGCGCATTTTTATTAGCACGGGCGAAGTCTCTGGCGATATGCAAGGGGCACGCTTGATTGAGGCCCTGTATCGGCAGGCAGCACAGCTCGGGCTAGACCTAGAAATTTTGGCACTGGGGGGCGATCGCATCGCCGCTACCGGAGCCACACTGCTGGGCAATACCGCCGCCATTGGGTCGATTGGCATTAGCGAAGCCATTCCCTTCATCATCCCCACCCTACGGCTGCAAAAGCAAGCCCAGCAGTATTTGCAGCAATACCCACCCGATCTGATCGTCTTAATCGACTACTTTAGCCCCAACTCGCGGATTGGCCGTTACGCCCGTCAGTATCTCCCCGGCGTCCCGGTCGCCTACTACATTGCGCCCCAAGAATGGGTCTGGTCATTTCGCGGCGGCAATACGCAGCAAGTGGTCAACATTACCGATCGCCTGCTGGCTATTTTCCCAGAAGAGGCGCGCTACTACCAAAAGCAAGGTGCCAAGGTCAGCTACGTCGGCCACCCCTTGGTCGATCAGCTCAGCACCGCCCCTAGCCGCGACGCCGCCCGTCAGCAGCTTGGCATTCCCCCCGACCAAGTGGCGATCGCCCTCCTGCCCGCATCCCGGCGGCAAGAAATCAAACAACTGCTGCCGATTATTGGCGCGGCTGCCCGCCAAATCCAAGCCAAACTGCCCCAAGCCCACTTTTGGATTCCGCTGTCCCTAGAATGCTTCCGCGCCCCAATTGAAGCCGCCATTCAGCAGTATGGCTTGCAGGCAACCCTTGTTACCGGGCAATCGCAACAGGCGATCGCCGCCGCCGACCTGGCCATTACCAAATCGGGCACCGCTAACCTGGAAATTGCCCTGATGGGCATCCCGCAAGTCGTGCTCTACCGCGTCAACCCCATCACCGCCTGGGTCGCCCGCCACGTCCTGCGCTTCTCCATTCCTTTCATGTCGCCCCCCAACCT
>CASBQJ010000479.1 GCA_949127705.1 Synechococcales cyanobacterium PMM_0085 | reverse complement strand
TTGCACTACCGAGCACTGAAAGGATTTGCAGCGAGAAGCTGCGGAGGACTGAGAACACTGCTGATCTTAGGAGCGGCCTCTAACCTGGCACTCGCCATGACGATGGTGGCGCGTGCCCAAGAAACGGCACCCGTTGCCCCCGATGCAGTCGGTACTGTCACAGAAATTCTTGAGCCAAGTAGCGCCTCTGCAACTAGAGCAGAACAGCCTCAGGCGGCGGCGATCGCCTCTCCTGCCCTAGCCGCCCCCAGCGACACCAGCTCGCTAGAGCTACCCTCCACGCGAGCTGAAGATTTACAGCCCGAACGCCACGCCATAGACACGACTCTGACTGCGGTTGACTTCACCCTAGGCCAACCGGAAACCGCCCTGCCGCTTTTGGACGCTGAAACTCTGGCTCAGGTGCCAACCTTGGTTAGCCCCGAGGATCAAGACCGACCCGATCGCTTTTTCTTCAGCACCGTCAGCGGCCTGTCCGACCCGACCGCTTTGCAAAGTTCCATGCGCCGCCGAGCTGTCCGCACCCCAACTAAATCGACCGGGATTGCGATTGTGGCCAGTGCTAGGCAGCGGCTAGGCGGCAATAGCTCTCTGAACGTGGCCGTAGAAGGGGGCGAACATATTCTCGGGTTTGATTTGGGCTACACCACCACCCGTGACCCAGGGGAAGGCGGGTTTGGGATCAACATTTTTAACCAGCGATCCTGGTTCCCAGCGTTTCGAGGGGGCGATCGCGACGTTGACCTGCCCAACGGCGACACGCCTTGGATTCACCGTTTGGGGGGTGGGGTAGAAGCCTTTTTACCGTTCGCAGACGACATTGAATCGTCTCTAGGTGTCACCTATCAACGCGTGTCGGTGCGAGACGACTTCTTTGCTAGCGAGGTGTTTCCGACCGATGAAGACGGCAACGCCTTCACACTAGAAAACAACGGCATTGATGACCTAGTCACAGTCAGCTTTGCCCTAGCTGCCGATCGTCGCAACGATGGAGCCTACTCTACCAACGGCTCAATGCTCCGTTTCGGAGCCGATCAAGGCTTCTTAATTGACACCAGCGATGCCTTCACCCGTCTGTCTGCCAGCTACCTGTCCTACATTCCCCTAAACCTGTTTGGCTTTAGAGCAGGACCCCGTACGCTAGTCTTTTTGGCGCAAGCTGGCACCATGTTTGGCGATGTGCCGCCCTATGAAGCGTTCAACATTGGCGGCGACAATTCCGTGCGGGGCTTTTCGGGAGGTGGAGTTGGCACCGGTTCTAGCTTCCTCCAGGCCACACTAGAATATCGCTTCCCGATCGCCAACCTCAACCTGTTTTCGCAAGATATTGACCTACGAGGAGCGCTGTTCGTCGATTATGGTACCGACTTGGGCACTGGCGACGAAGTGATTGGCGAACCCGCGATCGCCCGAGACAAACCCGGCGATGGGTTTGGCTTTGGTGCAGGCGTGCAGGCTCGTCTCCCCATCGGGTTTGGCCGAGTAGAATTTGCCTTTACCGACAACGGAGATAGCCGCTTGATTGTGACCCTTGGCGATCGGTTTTAGCGTCTTGTATCTTGATCCAGAATGAGTGAGAGGTGCGTTGCACATCTCATAAAAATTTAATTAATGATCATGGCAGATCCATTGTTAGGTAGGGGCATGGCATTGCCATGCCCTATCGAAATGGGTTCCTGGTTGGGTAGGGGCATGGCACTGCCATGCCCTATCGAAATGGGTCACTTGTGTTGGATGAGGGCATGGCAGTGCCATGCCCCTACGGGATGGGTCGCATCCTTGATTGAAATTGGTAGCGTTAATTTTGGATCTCATCTAGCTTCTCCTTAACCGTCTGAATATCTTGCCACATCAGCCATTTGGGGCTACCTTTTTCGCGAGATTGGTTGCGCAGTAGATAGGCAGGGTGAAAAATCGGCATGTAGAGTCGCCCCTCTTTTTCGACCCATTCGCCCCGTACTTTGGTGATCCCCTGCTTAATTCCCAGCAGGCTGCGCATGGCGATCGCCCCCGTCAACAAAATAATCTTGGGATCGACCAAGCGGATTTGCTCTAGCAGGTAGCCCATACAGGCATCGGCTTCAGCAATACTGGGATTGCGGTTTTCGGGCGGGCGACACTTAACAATATTGCAAATAAACACATCCGCTTCGCTCAGACCTACAGAGGCCAGAATTTTGTCTAACAACTGCCCCGACTTACCCACAAACGGCAGCCCTGTCTCGTCTTCAGTTTGTCCAGGGCCTTCCCCCACCAGCATAATGGAGGCATTCACATGGCCTCGCCCAATGACGGCATGGGTGCGGGTTGCGCCTAGCTCACAGCGATGGCATTGGTTGCAATGCACCTTAATTTCTGCCATCGACGAGTAAGTGCCAACCGGAATCGGAATTTTGGCGCTGGTAGGAATTAAGCTAGGGTCAACGGATGTGGCGGTAGCCACTTCCGCAATGCTAAACAGGTCAATTTGGTCGTTGCTTGCCATGATGCACGAAAGACTGAAGGGCTATAGAAATGGAGCTACTTGCACGCCGATTATTTCGGTCAAAAAGAGCAAGAGCAGGTTGAAGAGCTATCCTTCAGTTTAAGACTATTTTTCGGGTTGCCTTTGTCATACATGAAGCAATCGCACCACAATCTGTTGGAGGGGCGCATGGTTCAACCATTACTTTTTCGCGATCGCCATGAAGCAGGCCAGCAGCTTGCCCAAGCTGTGATGGCAGAGCTGTCTGCCCTTAGTGCCAGCCAGCGCTTGGCTCCACCTGTAATCTATGCCTTACCCCGGGGCGGCATTCCCGTTGCCGAACCTGTGGCGCAACTGCTGCATTGCCCGCTAGATGTGGTAGTCGCCAAAAAAATTACGCGGCTAGATAATCCCGAATTGGCCATTGGCGCAGTGACAGCAGACGGGCAGGTGATCCGCTCTCGCTATGAAAACTTGGCTGGGCAAGATCCAAGGGTGTGGCGGATGGCAGTAGCACGCGCTCAGCAAAAGGCCAGAGGGCAACTCGCTCAACTCTCCCCCCACTGCCCTCAGACCAATCCCCAGGGAGCGATCGCCATTTTAATTGACGACGGCATTGCCACGGGGATGACCATCGCCGTAGCCGCCCGTGCCATTCGCGCCAAACAGCCCGCCGCGCTATTCATTTGCGCCCCCGTCGCGCCCAAACTGATGATCGAGCGGCTAGAAAACTGGTGCGATCGCGTCATTGTATTGATCGCACCCGAAGCATTTTTGAGCGTCAGCCGCTTCTATACCGATTTCCCGCAGGTCGAAATGGCAGAGGTGATTGCAGGGCTGGAACGCCAAAATGCCGTAAAACATCCCAACCCCGATTAAAGAGACGCGATGAATCGCGTCTCTACGAGTGGCGGGAGGTTGAGTCTAAAATTTGTGTATAGGCTTGAATGGTTTGGTGGGCGATCGCCTGCCAATTGTAGTGCTCAGAGGCATATCGGCGGGCATTTTCGCCTCGGCGCTGACATTCGGCAGGTTGCTTCAGCGCAGTTTCCAGGCAGTTCGCCAGCGCCATCACCTCACACGGCACCACCCAGCCCGCCTCCGATTGCCTGACCTCGTCGCAAATGTAGACCTGCTGCGAAATCACCACGGGCAACCCGACGGCCATCGCCTCCGCAACGGCAATGCCAAAATTTTCGTAATACGACGGCAGCACAAACAGATTGGCAGCATCCAGCAGTTCCCGTTTGCGATCGCCCTCCACAAACCCCAAGATGCTAGTACAGACCGCTAACGGCGACCTGTTGATCTGGGTGGCGATCGCCGCTTCATAGGCCGGGTCTTGCGAATTGCTGCCTGCTAATGCCAAGTGAAACGGACAACCGCGCTGGAGCAGCAGTTCCAAAGCAGGCAGCAGCAAATCCAAGCCTTTTTTTGGATCAAGGCGAGAGAGAAATAGCAGCAGCGGGGTATCGTCCGAGATGCCCAATTGTTGGCGAATGGTTGGGCTTGAAATGGGCTGTGTCTGCGCCTGCGGCTCCGCATGGGTAGGTAGAAAAGCGGGCAACGGCGGGGTGACACCCAGCGGCAAGATTAGCGCTGGCGTGAGCAGCCCAAACCGTTCTGAAACGTTGGCTTCTCGCTGACTGGTAAAGTGAATCGCGGCAGCTCCAGCCAGGTTTGGCCGCTCCCACAACCCCGCGTAGAGCTGCTTGAGGCGGCGTTTCTTTTGCAAATCTGCCGGGTCTAGCGTTCCTAGCGGGCGCAGGATATACGGTAACCCTCGGTAGCGCGCCACCGTTGCCGCCGCCGTACTCACCGGCGAAAACAAGGCGTGGATATGCGCCAGGTCAAACTCTGCCGCATGGTGAAACAGCCAGGACAACAATCCTAATGAAAACTTATAGCGCTGGAATGGCGCACAGTGAAAATAACGAATTTGGTAGCCATCTTGTGAAATGGGGCGATCGCGCGGCACTACCAGAGGCGCTTGACCCACATCCCCATTGGCATCGGTCGTCAATACCGTCACCGCCACCCCCGCTGCCGCCAGCGCTGCCGAAAATCCCAACACCATTTGGCTAGGGCCACCGT
>CASBQJ010000478.1 GCA_949127705.1 Synechococcales cyanobacterium PMM_0085 | reverse complement strand
GCATTTCGGTATCACGCGGATATGCGACGTTACGCACCCAGCTGGTATTAATGATTTGAACTGCTCGAACCCCAGAGCTGAGGGTCTGCCACGGCAGCGCTTCATTGACCTGCGTGCCAGAGCAGGGCTGAGAATCGGTTGGGGCACTAGCAACAGAGTTTGGGGTGATCTCTACTGTGCTGTGCTCATAGGGTGGAGCTAGATAGATTGTGAGGCGGTTGTTTAGATAGGGGTTGAAGCGGGTCGCTCTCCAAAACTGGAGCAATCCACAGGCATTGGGGCGGATTCTGACTCGGTATGGGCGGCCTGTGTAGGCAACCTGGACGCGGTCGCCGCACAGTAACCCCAACATATACAAACGGTTTTGGCGATCGCGCACCAGTTGCGTAGAGCGAGTCCCCGACTGTTCAGTCACAGCGCAGCGTTCAGATGAATAGGATTGTGAGGCAGGCGCGGGAACATCAACCGTGAAACTGCCTAAGGCAGCAGCTGCCGCCGCGATGTTGCTGGTATCCTTCACCTGAGCGGATTGCAGCGCCACGGTATAGGTGCCATTGTCGTCAGCATTCCAACTGCCACCGGGCGCAGTAATCGAATAGGTTGCGGTGCGTGGGGTGCCGTTACTAGAAAGGTTTACAGCGACAAAACGGGCAGCTTGACTAAAGCTATTGGCACCTGTGACCTGAATATCATTGCTATCAAGCGTTGCAACGTTGACGGCGATGTTGTCGGTATAGGTGACGGTAAAAGTTTGGTCAATGCCCCCGGCTGTAGAGACGTTGGGAGCATTTGACAGAATGGCAGTCGGCGGCGCTGTGTCGGCCAGGTTGACAGTAAAAGTGCCAAGCGTTGTGGCAAGAGCGAAATTATTGCTGGTGTCCTTTACCTGGTTAGCTTGTAGAGCCACGGTATAAGTACCATTGTCTGAGATATCCCAACTGCCACCGGGTGGAGTGATGCGATAAAACGGCCTAACAAAGGTGCCATTTATCAGCCCCGTGCTAACCATAGGCATGGTCTGACTAAAGCCATTTGGCCCGATAACAACGATATCCCCAGTGCCAACAGAGGAAGCATCGACAGCAACGTTGTCAGAGTAGTTAACTCTAAAATCTGAGCTTGCAGCCCCACTTACAATTTGAGGCATCACAGCGGTGGCTGTAGGCCGTGTAGTGTCTGCTGGAATCGTCAAGCGAACGTTATCAAAGTAAGTCTGTCCAGTAGAAACGCCATTGCGTAAGCGAATCTTGAGAGCTTGACGGAGAACGTTGCTAGGTGCTGTCCAGGTAAAAACATCCTCTCGCACTGTCCCAGCAGGGATAGTAAAGCTCTGAGATGCAACACGCGTCACATCAATCATAAATTCCAGGGAATAACCCTTAGAAGATGTCGAGTTATTAGCTGAACCCGTTATCACACGCAGCGTATAGACTCCTCCAGGTTGGGCAACAACCAGAGGTGTTACTTGAGTAATGTCAGCATTCCCGCCAGTTACCCTCACCACTTGCGACCCACTAAAGGCTGAGGAATTTGTAAACAACGAGCTAATGGTGGAAAGATTAACGGTTTCCCCAGTGCCAGCCCAGCTTTGTACTGTGGAGGTGGAGGTGCTGGTTGTGGGTGACTCGAAGCTAGAGTTTGTCACCGTTGCGGAAACTTGAGCAAGTCCGACTTGCCCAACGAAAACGATCAGAGAGAAAGCGGCGATCGCTATAAAAATGTAGAGCGATCGCCGCAGTGCAGGATACATCTAAGCTGAATTACCAAGTAGTAGGGATATAGCGGAGGTAGGAACCATTATCTTGACGCTGACAGAGCGGGGGCGCAGCCGTTGTTAGCGATGCAACAGTGTAACCAGTGCTGCCAATCGTCAACGAGGCAGGCAGTGGGTTGCTTGTAGTGTTGCTCAACCGGAAGAAGTTGCACTGGTTTGGGCGCAGAGCTACTGACGTGTCCACATCGGAGAACGTTACAGAATAGCTAACGCCTGGAGAATTTCCAGTCAGATAGACGCGGGGCACAGCCGTCGTATTGTCGATGTACCCGCCAGCGGCACTAATAGCGGCAGACAGCGCAGGGGTGAAGGCATTACCCCGGCAGCGCGGTAGATCAGCCGTGGTGGTAATACTCACTAAGCTGGAGCGCAGCTTGCTGGCTCCGGTGCCCACTCTCCAGGTATCACCGATTGAGGGTAGTGTAGTCGATGTGGATAAGCGAACCTCTCCGCAGTAGCCAGCGCGTACAGTCCGCACTAAATCCTCTGATGTCGAATAGCGAGAGCTGGAGCCAAGTGCTGTGGCTGTGGTGCCGTGGATAAAAACGTTGCCGTCAGAGTCTTTAAAGACGTCCGGTGGCGTTGCCGATAGAGCAGGGGAAGGAAAAAGTGGAGCTAAAACGGTCAGACCAGCAAGCAAAAGTAGAAGCTTTTTCATTGAAATCCCCAATATTTGGGCACTATAGAGCCAAATTTAAGGTGCCCAAATGAAGGCCATCACTAATAATCTCGTACCAGTTGC
>CASBQJ010000477.1 GCA_949127705.1 Synechococcales cyanobacterium PMM_0085 | reverse complement strand
CTGAGCAAACAATGCAATCGTCACCTGGTTAACTTGCGCTGATGTCTTATTTTGACCTAATTCCGCCACTAAAAACTTTGAAGCTTTATCTACATGAGTCACAATCACTCCAGTATGATTTCCCCCGATCATCGTGTCACTTTCCCAATGACCGATCTCTGTCTTCTCATCGGCGATGGCTGGCCGATGCTCGATCCCCACTCGCCCTGGAATCTGCCCCCGCTTTGAGTTGCTGCCTCCTCGCTTGCGTCGTTTCCCCCGACCTTGTCGTGTAAATACTGCTGATACGCCTTCAAACCCTGGTGGTCGGCATAGATCATCTGATAAATCGTTTCATGACTGATCATTTTCTGCCCTTCGCGTTTGATTCGACCCGCGATTTGCTCTGGACTATGGTACTGTTTCAATCGCGCTCCGTCGTCGTTCTCAATGGATAGAACTGATTTCGTTCAGACACGGTAAGCTGGGTGTAGCTCATGGGGACGCCTTTTTGTTGTAGTAAACATCAGACTATCCCTATGAGTCCCTCCAGGGCAACCTTCTAGGTGATGCACTTCAGATTTGAATTGGCGATGTCTCTGCCCCGTGAGGATTGGTAATGTATCGGAGGACGAAGATTTTTGCGATCAAGGTTTAAACAGAGTCTAGTTGCCGCTTCATCTGCTCTAACTCGATCGCCTGAAACAGTGCCAAAAAATTGCCTTCCCCGAATCCTTTGGCCTGCAAGACCTGTTGATTGGTGCAATAGGTTTTGCGTTCGATTATTTCAAAAAAGAAAGTGGGCTGGGCGAAAATGGGCTGCGTAAACGCCTGTAGCAGCAGGGCATGGGGATTATCGGACTGCCAGTCGGCCAAGATTTGGTGATGGGCGATCGCCCTCCACTCTGGCTCAGACAAGGGAAACCCTGGCCGCAAGCGCAACTGCTCGTAATAGACAGTCGGCACCGACAAAAAGGCCAAACCCCGCTGCCGCAGGTGGGCGATCGCCGTCACCGCACTGGCCGCTCGCAGCGCAATATGCTGCACCCCGGCGCCTCGGTTAATGTCCAAAAACTCCTGAATTTGAGAATTAGCGGACGCGGGTTCATTAATCGGCAACTGGATCGATCCGCTGGGGTGACCTAGCACCTGGCTACACAGCCCCGACTGCTGCGTTTGAATTGAAAACCGCTGCTGCCGCTGTAGCCCCAGCACGGCCTCGTACCAGGCGATCGCCCGTTCTAACTCTCCAACAGGGACATTCAATACTACGTGGTCGATGGCTAGGAGTTGAGTATCGGGGGGAATGCGATCGCCTGTTGGCACCGCCGAAACTGGGATGGCTTGGAGCGTCACGTCCATTCCCGATGCTAAAAACCAGGGCAGCGTCAACACCTGGTCATAACCCGATTGATAACGTTGGGGTTGTGCCTCCACCAGCGTGTGCCGCCAGTCGCCCCAGCCCGCGATCGCCCCCCACCTGACTGATTGCCCCTCTTGCCAGTCTTGCTGCAACGGCTGCAAAATGGTGGCACCCCAGCAAGCCGCCTGCGCCAACAGCGGCTGCAACTGTTGGACTCGAATCGCCACATCGGCTACACCGGGCGGGTGTCGAGTTAGGTAATCGGCCACGGGGCTATGCGCTGTCAGCGGTGACGATACCAAAAACCAAATATCTCCACTGCGCACCACTGCGGTCTGGGAATGAGCATTGTGTGCGGTTGCGATCGCCTGAAAGCCCAACGTGTCAACAAACCAGTCGCGCTGCGCTAGCGCATCTTCAACAAAAAAGTGAACGTGATCGATTTCCATCCCAGTTGTTCAGTAAGACACCGGCAGGGTGTTGAATGCTCTTTTCTTTAGTTAATACCAAATTTTTAGCGAAGTCGGATGCGGGGCTAGTGCCATAGCAGGCTAGCATCGGGTGAGTGGCATCTCGTAAAAACAGGCAAAGTCAGTTTAGAGGACTCTAGAGCAAATAGCTACAAACCTTAGACGGATGGCGATCGCGCAAGGTGGATGATTTTTTAGACAGGCGGACGTGGATTGTTCCTAGAAAAATAAATGACTCTCCGGCTGAATGTTAATTTCCATGGGAACGGCCTGGGGATCGGCAGATAGGGCATACACAATCGCATCTGCGGCAGTTTCGGGGCGCAGCATTTTGGTGCGATCGACTTTGAGGCTGGCATTGTCCCAAAAGGGTGAATCGACGCCGCCAAAGTAAAACAGCGTAAATTTGACGCCAAATCGCTTCAACTCATCGGCCATGCACTTACTAAAGCCCACCATGCCGTACTTCGAGGCGCAGTAGGCTGAAGCCATTGCCATCGGATGTTTGCCCAAAATGCCAATCACGTTGCAAATGTGCCCCGACTTTTGCTCTTTCATTACATTGGCAGCGGCCTGACAGGTATAGAAACTGCCCTTCAGATTCAAGTCCAACATGGCATCCAAGTCGGCTGGCTCGATTTTGTTGTACTGCTTCAAAATGCCCACCCCGGCCACGTTGACCAGCGCGTCAATTCTGCCAAATTGGGCGATCGCCTGCTGCATTACCGCTTCCACCTGCTGCGGGTCAGTGATGTCTGCCGATAGCGCTAGCACTTGGCTAGCATCCACCGCACCCAGTTGACCGAGCAATGCTGATAGGTGGCTCTGCTGTTTCGATACCAGCACCAACCGCGCCCCTGTGGGCAACAGTTTGCGCGTTAGGACGGAGCCAATCCCGCCTGTTGCCCCGACGACGACGATGACTTTGTCCTGCATGTTTACATTTCTTTACGTTTGATCTCTCCTTTATCATAGGCGCACTCAGACGCAGAGGAGGCGTAAACGAGGCACAAACTTAGACGAAATGGTAGGGAGGCAGGGCTTCACTGAGGCTGAGTTGCCAGTGGGGACACAATGCGATCCACTGGTTGAGATGATCCGCCAGCACGGGTTCAT
>CASBQJ010000476.1 GCA_949127705.1 Synechococcales cyanobacterium PMM_0085 | reverse complement strand
GGCACAATCCGATCGAGGTTGTCGGCAATGACAACTAGGCGCGGCTGATGGGGTGGCAGTTTCTGTTTGGCATCGGCAATGAACTCATTCAGCGCATCCAGCAGTGTTATTGTATGTGGCTCTACCTGATTGCGAATTTTCTGCCGTAGGCTGGGCACCGCTCGAATGCTGGTGCTGAGTTTGGCAAATTCCTTGAGTCCAACCTCGGCATTGAGTCCCTCGACCGAGATTTCGGTTAGACCCAGGTCTTGTAGTGTTTGCCAGCGATCGCCCAGCCAGCCCAGCAGTGGCTTTGGGTCTGCCATTTTCAAATCAGCTAGCAGGTGTCGCGTACAGGCCAACAGAATGTCGGTATATTGCGCGTCTTCTGGGTCAATGTCGCCATTTTCGCCCACGGCAGCAAAGTACACCACAAAGCACCCTTTGGTTTCCAGGTCTGCCTTGAGCCGCAGTAGCTCTGTCGATTTCCCTGCACCGCGATGCCCTGTGTAGAGCTGACAGGTATCGCGATTTGCCCGCAATAGCTCTCTACCCAGATCGACCAACACATTCGCATCGCCCCGTTCTGCCTGACAATCTACATAGGCGGGATCGCCTGGTGGTAAGGGTTCAAACGGGTCAATTTCGTTGTAGATATTCGTTAGAACGTCGCTCACAGTTTAGAGTCCTTGCCAAAACGGTAGAGTAAATTTGAATACTCAGCCAATACCTTACTCTCTGTGCTTGAATAGAACAAGTGTATCATTTAGCCTTAGGGTCATTCCATGAGAGCCAGAATTGAGGAGCAGGTATTGTTTTTACACAAGGAAGATGTGCCTCCTTATAAAAAGAGTGGTTCGTTGGTAAGAAATAATTACTTTTGGGCACTGCGGGCGATCGCCGTGCGGTCTCCTTTTGATCGAGACTGGGAATTTGATGCTGATGTTTGGATTGCCCTTCAACGCATGTTGCTTTCATTTACAGAATCTGGGTATTTAGGTTTGCGCGAAACCCAATTAGAGTTTCCTCAACATACGCCAATCCCAGATGCTTTGCGTTCTGTTTCAACGTGGGATTAAGGAGTTGAACGGCTCTCTATAGAGGTCTTTACTCTCCAAATACTATCCAGGGTGCTAAAACTGGATCATCTTCTGTTTGACTCCAGCGACCTATGCCGAGGAACATTGCTGTATGGTCGCAAACTCTGAGTGGAGTATCTAGTAGCAGACTTGAATTCTCTTCGCTTGAATTCTCTTCTATATTTGCTAAACGTTGCCCTTGGCTCCAGCGTTTTGCTTCGTCCTGAGTCAGGTTAACTTTAGAGAGATGTGAGAGTGCCTGTGCAGGGTCGAAAGGTTGAAAATTTTGAGCTTCGACTTGTGCTTCTAGCATCTCTAAGGTGAGGCTATCGGTGAGGCTAAAGCCGTGGCTCTCTGTGCGGATCAGGCCAGCTAAAGTACCACCCGTTCCGAGTAATTCGCCTAAATCGCGGGCGATTGAGCGGATATAGGTGCCTGCACCACAAGTAATTGCCAGCTCTAGCTTGGGAAAGTCTTGCGATCGCCAGCCTACTATTTCAAGGTCAGTGACTTCCACGATTCTACTGGGCACATCTACTAGTTCTCCCGCTCTAGCTAAGTCATACATACGCTTGCCTCCCACTTGAATGGCACTGTAGCGAGGAGGTATTTGCTGAATGCTACCTTGAAATTTCGGTAACAAGGATTCTATTGCTGATAACTCTAACTCAGGAACTGGCTTCTTGGTTAAGATCTCTCCATCTAAATCATCTGTCGCTGTTCGAAGACCAAATTGAATAGTGGCGCGGTATGTTTTGCCCTGACGCAGAAATTGCAACAAGCGGGTTGCTCTACCCAGGGCAATTGGCAGTACGCCTGTCGCTGCTGGATCTAGTGTCCCGCCGTGTCCTACTCGCTTCATGTGCAATAGACGCCGCACTCTTGCTACACAATCATGAGATGTAAATCCCGCTGGCTTATTCAGATTCAAAAAACCGTCCACAGTACATCCTGCAATCAATCACCTTTACTATGATGGCTGCTGAATCAGGATTCTGTAAAACTACCATTGATTTAATATTTTTCGGTTAAAAACTAACGCGATGCATACAGCAGGTGGGAGGCGATGGTTATTCATCCTCTACAGTTATTGAACCTCTATTGACACTCTACATACGAGGCGTCACAGGGGGGATTTTTAATTTGATAGTCAGCAATATGAGATGGATTCGGAACTGAAACTATAGATGTCACAATGGCGATAAGAGCGATGAGAAGATTCATGAGTTTTTTTGTAGATGCAAACATATAGAAATCTTGGCTCATCAGATATTGCTTCTCAATCCGGACATTTAACTAAACAGCTGAGGACATCGTTGCAGCGGTCAGTGATTCTACTAAAGCCATAGAGTCTGAATGCTACCTGAGTTGCGCTCCAAACATACTAGGGATGGCGCTAGAAGGCTTTAGCCTGTTGTGGGCTACGGCGCTATATTTATCTTTTCAAATATTTATTTCTATGAACTTAAATTTCTTACTGCTTTGCTGCAAAACTCTTTCATACCCTCCGGACGTTTCTTGGTTGACCCGAAAGGGATTAACTAGAGCGATTCAGAGTCAATACCTATGGCAAACACCAATTTGTTAGCGTTGCTGCGGGAGGGGGTATGTGCTTGGAACGAATGGAGGCAAAGCAACCTGACGGAGACTGGAGAGTTGCTTGATCTAACCGCTGCTGATCTGCCTGAAGCAAATTTGAGCCGAGCGCGTCTGAGAGCGGTAGTTTTCTCAGATGCAAATTTACAAATGGCCAACTTAAATCGGGCTGATCTGAGCCGCTCCAATTTGCAGCAGGCAAATTTAGAGGGAGCAGATCTACGCGGTGCCAATTTGAGAGAAACTAACCTGCGAATGGTGACCCTTCAACAAGCCGATTTGAGTGAGGCCAGCATGGATGATGCCCAGTTAGCAGGCGCAAATCTGAAGGGTGCGACTTTGAAAAACGTGACGCTTCGAGGCGCAGATTTAAGCCGTGCTGATTTGAAGGGTGCAGATTTTTCCGGCGCAGACTTGAGACGAGCCGTCTTTAGGGGTGCAGACTTGCGGGGGATTAATCTTTGTTATGCGGATTTAAGTGAGGCAGACTTGATGGGGGCGAATCTGTGCTTAGCAGATTTGGTCGGTGCTAATTTGAGTCGAGCTAATTTAGGAGATGGAAATCTCTGTGGGGTGGATTTAAATGGCGCAACTTTGACGGAAGCCATCTTGAGTGGAGCTAATTTACAAGAAGCCTACTTAAGCGAAGCCGACTTGAGTGCGGCAGACTTGACCCGGGCAGATTTGCGTCATGCAGATTTGTGGCAGGCAAATCTAAGTCAGGCCAATCTGGATCATGCTCGGTTAGAGGGGGCTAATTTAGATGGAGCAACTTATACGGCGGCAACGGTGACCTGAGCTAAATCTGTTGGGGAAAGGTTGGGATGGATCACTTGACCATCTCGGAACCAGACGACGCGACGTGTCAGGCGTGCTACTTCTGATTCATGGGTGACCATGACTACCGTGATGCCGCTGGCGTTGAGTTCGGCAAAGATGGCCATGACTTCTTGGGTGGTGTGGGAATCAAGTGCTCCGGTTGGCTCATCGGCTAGCAGCAGCACGGGTTGGTTGACAATGGCACGGGCGATCGCCACCCGCTGTTGTTGACCGCCCGAAAGTTGATTGGGTCGATTGTTGAGCCGGTTGGCTAGGCCAACTCGGGTTAGGGCTTCGGTGGCTCGCTGTTGTCGCTGGGGCAGTGGTATGCCAGCGTAGACCATGGGCAACATGACGTTTTCCATGGCGCTTAATTGCGGCAAGAGGTGAAACTGCTGGAATACAAAGCCGATTTTGCGGTTGCGAATGTGCGCTAGTTCGTGGTCGTTGAGCTGTGCTACATCCACGCCATCGAGGTAGTAGCTGCCACTGGTGGGGCGATCGAGGCAGCCAATGACATTCATGGCGGTGGATTTTCCCGATCCTGAAGGCCCCATGATCGCACAATATTCTCCGGCTTCTACTGTCAAATTGACATCCGACAGCGCTCGTACTTCTGTATTCTCAGAGCCGTAAACTTTGGAAACATGCTCAAAGCGGATGATGGTTTTCATGGAGAAGGAGAAGAGGGATTCAGGAATTAAGCGCTGCGTAGAGCCACGATGGGGTCGAGTTTGGCGGCTTGGCGCGCTGGGACGACGCCAAAAAATAGCCCAATGCCGCTGGACACTCCAACTGCTATCATCACGGCGGCGGGAGAAACGCCTGCTTTGAGGGGGCTGACCATCGACACTAACGTCACACCTCCGACGCCAATCAATGTACCCACGGCACCACCAAGCGCTGCCAAAATGATGGCTTCGATGATGAATTGCACCAGAATGTCGTCTTGAGAGGCTCCGATCGCCTTCCTGAGGCCAATTTCTTGGGTGCGTTCGCGGACGGAGACGAGCATAATGTTCATGATGCCAATGCCGCCGACAAAGAGGGAGATACCTGCGATCGCCGCCAACATAATTGTGAGTGCGCCAGCTACATTTCCTACTACTTCTAAGGCATCTTTTTGAGTGCGAACGGTGAAATCATCATCGGTGACAATTTTGTGCCGTAGTCGCAGCAGGTTGGTGATTTGGAATTGGGCGGCTCCGACAGAATTTTCATCGCGGGCGGCAATGGAAATGAAGGTGACTTCTGTGCCGTAGGGCGAGGTGTTACCCGTAATTTGATCGGACATGGTGCTGAGGGGAATGTAGGCAACATCGTCCTGGTTATTGCCCAGGAATGCGCCTTTGGCTTCCATGATGCCAATCACTTGAAAGCTAATATTTTTGATCCGAATTGTTTGCCCCAAGGGGTCAGATGTGCCAAACAAGCTTTTGGCTAAATCTGCCCCTAGGGCTACAGAACGGGTGCCCCGCTGCACATCTAGATCAGAGATAAAGCGCCCTTTGGCCACGTCAAAGGTTCGGACAGGACTAAAGTCGGGTGTGGTGCCTAGAATTAAGGCACTGGTGCTGCGGTTGCTGTAGACGACCGCCTGCTGGGTTTGCAGTTGTGGGGCGACGCCGCTAACGGTGGGAACTTGAGTCGCGATCGCCTTAGCGTCTTCTAGCGTTAGGGTACGCGGCGCGTCTAAGGTGCGATTGCGCGATTCGCTGCTGCCGGGGATGACGAATAGGACATTGGGTCCTAGTGATTCGAATTGGTCAGAGGCATATCGCTGTGCCCCTTGACCCACACCGACCATTGTGATCACCGAAGCATTGCCAATAATAATCCCCAGCATTGTCAGGGTGCTTCGCATTTTATTGGCCGTCAAGGTTTTGACGGCCATTTTGACGCTTTCAAGAATTTCCATGTTGCAGGGTTGGAGGTGAGGGTCTAGTTGTTAGTATTTTTCTGATCGTCATTCGGATTCATCCATTTCTGGGCATCTGCGGCGGGCAGATCGATGAAGACGCGATCGCCCGATGCAATACCGTCTAAAATTTGGGTCTGGTCGCCCACAGCGGTGCCAATGGTGACGGGACGAAATTCGGGTTTGTTAGTTGAATCAGGAATCAGAACTCCTGTTTGGCCATCTTTGGTGACGATGGCAACGGTGGGAACTACGAGTGTGTTGTTGAGGCGATCGCCTAAAAAGGTCAAATCTACGTTCATCCCGGACAGCAACTTGTCTTGGCCGCTGGTCAAATCTACTCGTACCTGAAATGAGGTGACGTTTTGCTTCACCACCGCTTCAGGTGCGACCAATCGGACTCGGCCTTGGAACACTTGGTCGGGCAGGGCATCAGCTCGAACTTCGACCGCTTGGCCTAATTTGAGCGAGCCAATATCTACTTCGGGCACTTCTGCTAGAACTTCTAGGCCATTGGCGATCGCCACGATTGCGGTTGAAGTTGCAGAGGTGGCGTCCGACGCGGAAGTAGTCGGAGTGACGAAGGCTCCCTGAGTGGCATATTTCTGGGTAACGACGCCGCTAAAGGGTGCCCGAATCAGGGTATCGTCCTGCTGCACTTGCACGGCTGCCAAATTCCCTAGAGCCTCTTTCAGTTGAGCGTCTGCATCGGCAATTTCTTCGATGCGGCTACCCTTGCGAGAGAGTTCCATGGATTGTTGGGCGGAGCGAAAGCTGGCTCGATTTTGGTCTAAGTTGGCGCGGGCACTTTCAGATTCCCGAATGATTTCGTCCAGCGAGTCGGTGGAAATTGCCCCTTCATTTTGTAGACGCTGGTTGCGCTGAAGCCGCTCGGCTGCCAAGTTTAATCGCGCTTGGGCATCTTGGACACGAGCATTGGCTTGCTCCACATCTGCCTGACGCTGAGCCGTTTCTTCAGGGCGATCGCCCGCTTTTAATTCGGCCAGACGCGCTTGGGCTTGCTCAACCCGCGCTTGGGATTGAATTAGCTTGGGTGACATATCGTTGCTTTCCATCCGGGCAATCAGTTGCCCCTTTTGGACGCGATCGCCTTGTTCCACATATAGCTCTGCCAAAATCCCAGAATTTTTGGGGCTTAGGTTCACCGTTTGAATCGGCTGCACTTTGCCATTGGCGGCAATGCGGATGGTCAGCGATTGGGTTTCTACGGGTACGGTCAAGCTGCTGATATCGGGCGCTGCGTTGTGATTACGAACCGCCACTGTGGCCACTGCGCCAGCGCCAACCAATCCTGCTACCACTAATCCTAAAAACCAGGGATTAGGCTTTTGGACTTTACCAATCAAGGGAATTTGCATGGTCATGGGAGGAGAGGATGAGGGATGAGGGAGGAAGGATGAGGGTTAGAGATTGCTGTTCTGAGCCTTAGAACCTTGTGGTAATCCGGCGGCTTCTGCTTCCCAACGCTGGTGCAGCAGGGGTAGCTCTCGCTCTAGGAAGGCGTGGATGTCTCGCATTTCTTGGAGCCGCTTTTGCAGTGGGGGTGGGGTGTCTTTTAACAGGTCTAGTCCGCGTTCTGCTAACTTGCGGAAGGCGGAAATTTGGGAAATGCGCTGTTCGGTGATCTGCGACCAGGCATGGGGCTTGATTTGAAAGTAATCACGGCGATCGCCTGGTAAGCTCACCCGTTC
>CASBQJ010000475.1 GCA_949127705.1 Synechococcales cyanobacterium PMM_0085 | reverse complement strand
TCCGTTCGAGGCAGCGGATTATTCCGCAGCGGCGGCGCAGGGTCTTGCACTAATCCCGGCTGACCAATACCCTTACCTCAACCGGCTGACGCATCAGGTTATTGAGGGTGATTATGACGGTATTCATGACTTTGAGTTTGGGCTGGAATTGATTCTCAATGGTCTCGATCGGTTTCGAGGCCATGTCTGATTGGTGATGGGTGCTGGCTGCGCCGTGCCAACTAGGGTGATGTGGCTAGCCTGCTAACGCGGCGCAGGTAGCTTAAGTCATTTTTACCAGGCTTCTGACTTGCATCCAGCCCCAGCATTACTGAGCTTTGGCCACCTGTCGAGCCAAGAGCTCCAAGCTTTTGACATACTGGGGATCGGCTGAAGTGCCAATTTGGTCGCGGTTTTGGCTCAGCGTTTCCCGCTGCGCGTCTGTCAGATCAATCACCACGTCGGGGGCAATGCCTTCATGGTTAATATCGCGGCCGCTGGGGGTTAGATACTTGGCCACCGTGACGGCCAACCCCGACCCGTCTCCTAGTCCGCGCACAGATTGCACTAAGCCTTTGCCAAAGGTTTTAGACCCGATCAGCAAAGCCCGCTTGTTATCTTGGAGCGCACCAGACAAAATTTCGCTGGCACTGGCAGACCCCCCATCGACCAAGATCACGAGGGGCTTATCCGTCAAGGCGGTGTTGTTTGCCCGCTCACGTTCTGAAACGCCTTGGCGATCAACGGTGGAAACAATCACACCATCCTGCATCCACATCCGCGCAATGTCGATGCTGGCATAGAGCAAACCGCCTGGATTAGAGCGCAAATCTAAAATATACCCGGTTGCTCCTTTTTGCTCCAAATCCTGAATTGCTTCTCGCATTTCATCTGCGGCGTTGGCACTGAACTGATTCAGCCGGATGTAGCCGACTTCCCCAGCCGATTGGGTCGTTTGGAGGGTATATTTGACGGGGTGAATTTCAATCCGTGCCCGCTCTAGCTTAAACTCTAGCTCTTCGGTGCCACGCCGCAGGGTCAGGGTAACTTCGCTGCCAACCGGCCCACGAATGAGGCTAACGGCTGCGTTGACGTCCATGCCTTGAGTACTTTGACCGTCAATTTTGGTGATGATGTCTTTGGCGAGCACGCCCGCTTGGGATGCCGGGGTGTCTTCAATCGGCGCGACGACGACTAATTCTTTGGTTTCTTCGTCTTGAGAAAGCTGGATGCCAACCCCGGTCAACTCTCCAGAGGTATCAATTTGCATGTCCCGGAATTGTTCGGGATCCATGAAACGGGTATAAGGATCGTTCAGCTTCTCCAGCATTTCGCGGATGGCTACATAGGCTTGCTGGCGATCGCCATACTCTCTGCCTAAGTATTCTTGCCGAACGGCCTGCCAATCATTTTGGTTAAATGTAGCATCTACATACGTGCGGTCAATCAACTGCCAGACTTCATCAATCAGCTCTCTGGGGCTTTCTTGAAAAAAAGCTTGGCTTTGAGATAGATGCAACCCCGCTCCTGTAACTATTACAGCGGTCGCTGCAACTACTGTTGTACCCAAGACAAGTCCGCGTTTCGTGATTGCCATACCGTTGCCTGGAAAATTTGAAGGAGGGGTACGCCCAATCTAGCACAGGGTATACCCGAGCATGTGCAAAAGAATCCTGTGCGTTTGCCCACTCCGGTTTTTGGCAACCAGACGCTAACGTTGATTTTTCGGGCGTTTTGGCTCCCACCTGGTTGATTGCCAATCAACCAGGTCAACTCAGATTTAAGGGTCAATCCAGCGCCCGTCTGATTTAATCAAATTCAACAATTCTTCGACGCCTTGGGCTTCGGGAACTTTGCGAATTTCATCGCGCCCCCGATACAGCGAGATGTAGCCTGCTTGTTTGCCCACATAGCCATAGTCGGCATCGGCCATTTCTCCAGGGCCATTGACGATGCAGCCCATGACGGCAATATTTAACCCGGTGAGGTGACTGGTGGCGTCGCGGACTTTGGCAAGCACTTCTTCTAGGTTGAACAAGGTGCGTCCGCAGGATGGGCAGGCGACATATTCAACCATGGTGCGCCGCAGCCCTAGCGCTTGCAGAATGCCGTAGCAGACGGGTATTTCTTTTTCGGGAGCTTCGGTGAGGGAAACGCGAATGGTGTCGCCAATCCCTTCGGCTAGCAGGGTGCCGATGCCAGCGGTGGATTTGATCCGGCCATATTCGCCGTCTCCAGCTTCTGTGACGCCCAAGTGCAGCGGATAGTCCATGCCTAGCTCGTCCATTCGCTGCACCATCAGGCGGTTGGCGGCAATCATCACGGGAACGCGGGAGGCTTTCAGCGATAGCTCAATGTGGTAAAAATCGAGCGATTCACAAATCCGAATAAACTCTAGCGCCGACTCGACCATGCCTGCGGGGGTGTCGCCGTAGGTAAATAGCATCCGCTCGGCCAAGGAGCCGTGGTTGACGCCAATTCGCATGGATTTGTTTTGGTCTTTGAGGGTAAGCACCAGGGGCGCTAGGGTTTCGCGGATCTTTTCGCCAATCTCGTTGAACTCAGCTGGGGTATATTCAGTGCGATCGCTCTTCGGCTTTTCAAATACATACAAACCAGGGTTGATCCGCACGTTGTCTACGTAGTTGGCCACTTCTAGGGCAATCTTCATGCCGTTGTGGTGCACGTCGGCCACGAGCGGCACGGGCTGATAGGTGGCATGGAGGCGATCGCGGATCTCTTCCATTGCTTTGGCGTGCGCCATGCTAGGCACCGTCACCCGCACAATTTCACAGCCAATTTCGTGCAGCCGCCGGATGCCGGCCACTGACCCATCAATATCTAGCGTGTCTTCATTGATCATCGACTGCACCGCTACCGGGTGGGTGCCGCCAATGGTGATTGCACCCACTGGAACCGGGCGAGTTTTGCGCCGAATGATCCCCGTATCAGCTGAAGGCGGTAGGCTAACAGCCGAGGATGGAGTGGATGAGCCAGGGGTGACAGGATTGGGAAGAGTTTGCATACCCTGCGTGCGATGTAGTGTGGATTACTTAGGGCTCAGGCTTAGAATTCAGGAAATACATCCTGATACATCCCAGAGTGCCATAGATTTGGTGCAGTTGGGTTAAGAAAACGATGGAACATCCTGTAGAGACGCGATTAATCGCGTCTCTACAGGGGCATGGGATCAATCAATTTGAATTGAGGTCGGGCTGCTGCCGCCACTGTTGCTGGATACGGTGGTTTTACGAAACTCGGTGTACAGGCGATCGCGCCAATCAAAAAACGGTTCGAAAATACCGACATCGGCAATACCGGGGACGCCTTTACCCTTCAGCCCGCTTGGCACATCCAGATACGCCCCTGTTGGGAATTTGACGTACATGCTCAGCCCAGCGACCGCAAAATCGGCCAGAGTGGGATGGTCGGTGACCAAATACGGCTGCTCCATCAACATAAAGCAGAGCGATGCTAGGTCGCGCTTGATCGCGGCTGTCGCCGACTTCAGCGCATCGGGCGTGAGTCCGACCCCTAGTTCCAACACGCTAAATAGCTCATTGGGGACAGCGCTAAGCACGGTTTTGAGCAAGTCGGGGGTGGAACTGGGCAAGAAAGCCTGCCGAAATGCTGGGTCGTGCCCCAACGCGCCAATCATACACTTGCGGGCATTTAGGCCAATCGATTCGTCAGCCCATTGTTCGATCAACAGGCATAGTCCGCGCTGCTTGGGATCGTGGGGGATGATGGGGCGATCGGGATACTTTTTATCGAGGTATTCAGCAATTTCTGTAGAATCTGCAATAATTTCCGAGCCATCTTTTAACACGGGCACCTGCCGCTGCCCCGACATGCGGTACAGATCGAGCTGTCCCATACCGGGGGTCACTTCAATTTTGCGATAGGGCAATCCTTTGTAGTCCAGGATCAACCGGATTTTTTCACAGTAATGAGATAGCTCAAATTGATAAAGCTCCAACATGATCCCTCTTTGTGTATTGATCTGGGCGGGTTTAGCTAGGTGAGTTTAGCTAGGTGAGTTTAGCTAAGTGGATTCACGGCTTAATGGGGGCGTTCCGTCAGGTGGCGATCGCCCACAACTCCTAAAAATTAATCAAACCACCCCCCTTGTCACGATAGAGACAATTTCATTCGGTTGGGGCAGTTACCCTAAAAATCTTCGGGATTTCTTACCCCAGGGGTAGACGGCTGTCCGTTCGCCCCTGGGGAGATGACAAAAAGTAGGCAAAAAAAACCTCCTGTGGGGCTGAATCGCAGGAGGCGGAGTAGGCAGGGGGACACTCCTGCTAAATAGCGCATCTATAACGGCTGTTAGGCCGGAGCCGTCACCCCTGACATCTGGCTTTTTGAGGCAGTTGCTAATGCCTCAAAAATACTTGCGGCGGGGGCAGTCCACCCCACAATTCCGCCTTGAGCGCGCACCATTTCCAGGGTGGCTTGCTTAAAATCGGGGAAATAGCTTTCGGTGCAGTCTTCCACCATCAGGCATTCGTAGCCGCGATCGTTGGCCTCGCGCATGGTGGTTTGCACACAGACCTCGGTGGTCACGCCCGTAATCAGCAAATGGGTAATCCCTTTTTCTAGCAAAATTGACCCCAGCGGCGTGCCATAAAATGCCCCTTTCCCTGGTTTCATAATCACAATTTCACCGGGCAGCGGTGCCAGCTCCGGAATAATCCCATTCCCGGCCTCTCCCGCCACCAAAATCCGCCCCATTGGCCCCGTATCGCCAATTTTGAGGGCACCCTTGCCCCGGTTTAGTTTAGAAGGCGGGCAGTCTGACAAATCTGCCTGGTGGCATTCTAGGGTATGCACAATCGGCAACCCCATCGCCCGAAAGGTGTCTAGCAGTTGCTTGAGCGTCGGCACGATCGCCTGGAGCCGCAGCACGTCATTCCCCAACGCGTCGCCAAAGCCACCCGGCTCCATAAAATCGCGCTGCATGTCGATCATAACCAGTGCCAATTGACTCAAATCCTGGGGCAGTTCGTACTCGTAAGGTAGGGCGGTGGCGGAAACCATAGGTAAAAGGATGAGGGATGAATAAAAAACTGAGAGAGTGTGGCGCGCGGCGCACGCCACACTCTCTATAATCTGGTCTAGTGTCCGGCCATGCTGCGACCGATCGCCCCAAAGTCTGCGGTTGCGGTGGGGCTTTCGTAGACCAGTTTGCCTTCGCTGATGACAAAAATGCGATCGCTCAATTTCAGCAGTTCGTCCAGGTCTTCGCTCACCAGCAGTACGGCCACACCCCGATTGCGGGCTTCGACAATTTCGGTGTGGATGAAGTCTACGGCGTTGAAGTCCAAACCAAAACACGGGTTGGCTGCAATCAGCAGTTTGATGTGGTCGGCGGATAGTTCCCGTGCTAGTACAGCGCGCTGCACGTTGCCGCCCGATAGGTTGCCGACGGGGGTTTCGGGTGACGGGGTTTTGACTGAGAACTGTTGAATTAGCCCAACAGCGGTACTTCTAATCGCGTTTAGCAGTAGCATGAACCCTTTGGCCTGCGGCGGGCGATCAAACGTGCGCAGCGCCATGTTTTCGGCCACACTCATGTGAGGGACGCAGGCATTGCGCAGCGGTTCTTCGGGGAGGGCAAATACCTTGTGTCGATACATCTCTTCGCGAGTGGCGGTGTAGTGTTCGCCGTTGACCCACACTTCACCTGTCGTGGGTTCGCGCTGCCCCGCTAACACTTCCACTAGTTCGCGCTGGCCATTGCCAGAAATGCCCGCAATCCCAACAATTTCGCCGCTGTTGACCATGAAACTAATGCCGGAAACCGCTTCTACGCCGTTATCTTTATTGGCGTAGATATCTTTTATATCCAGTACCGGGACTGGGTTAAGATGTGCCGTTTTGTTCACAGGGGTCGGCTCTTTCTTTTCCCCCATCATCATTTCTGCCATGGCGGGAACGGTCAGATCTTTAACCAACCCACTCCCGGCAAACTTGCCCTTGCGCAGTACCGTAATTTCATCGGTAAAGGCCATCACCTCCCGGAACTTGTGGGAAATCATCAGCACGCTCAGCTTGCCGTCGGTTACCTGTTGGCGCAGCAGCCCCAGCACTTCGTCCGCTTCCGTAGGGGTGAGCACCGAGGTAGGTTCATCCAAAATCAAGATGCGGCTGTGCAGGTAAAGCTGCTTGAGGATTTCTAGCTTTTGCTTTTGGCCAGCGGCAAGTTGGGCAATGGTAGCGTCTAGCGGCACCTGGAAGGGGGAGGTGGCCATGAAGGCTCTGAGGTCTTCGAGTTCTTGCTTCCAGTTGATCAGGTTTTTGTTGTCGTAGCGAGACAGTACCAAATTTTCGGCTACGGTCATGGCCGGGACGGAGGTGAAATGCTGATACACCATGCCGATGCCAAACTTTTGCGCCGCGCGTGGGTTATCAATTTTGACCGGGTTGCCGTCAATTAAAATGTCGCCTGTGGTGGGCGCATAAAACCCCATGATGCATTTTACCAGGGTGCTTTTCCCAGCGCCGTTTTCCCCTAGCAGGGCGTGAAATGTCCCTGGCTTGAGGTGCAGCGAAACGGTGTCGAGCGCAACCAAACTGCCAAAGTGTTTGGACATGCCATTCACCTGGAGATCGGGTGGTCGTTCGAGTTGAATGGTGGGTTGGGTGGCGGTGGCAGGAGTCATAGGAAGGATGAGGGGTGAGGGGTGAAGGGAAATACTTAATCGTTAATGGCTTCGATGAACGATCGCGAATCTGACACGGTACCAAAGACGCCTCCCTGCATTTTGACCATTTTGAGGGCGGCGAGGTGGTTGCCGTAGTCGGTGGCGGCGGTGCAGTCCGACAGCAGCAAGCATTCATAGCCGCGATCGTTGGCGTCGCGCATGGTGGTGTGGACACAGACATCGGTGGTGACACCTGCTAGGACAATGTTTTGGATGCCTTGCCGTTTGAGAACTAGGTCTAAGTCGGTGGCATAGAAGGAGCCTTTGCCCGGTTTGTCGATGATCACTTCACC
>CASBQJ010000474.1 GCA_949127705.1 Synechococcales cyanobacterium PMM_0085 | reverse complement strand
TGCCGCGACGGGCGAGAGCGACGGAGATGTTGCAGCTTGTGGTGGATTTTCCGATTCCACCTTTTCCGTATACGGCTAGTTTCACGCCAGTGTCTCCTAAAGGATGATCTCAAACGGGGAGGTAAATATGAATTCCAAACGGCTCAGCTTAAGTTTGTCAGCTTGAGTTTGGAGCATGCAGGTGGAGTGATGAATGGCTGCCTTCCTGCCCAATGACTGCATTATTGACCAAAGGGCACAGGAAAGGGAAGGGGTCTAAAACATAGATTACCTCGCTATGGGGATTAAATCGCTTGATTTAGATACAAGTTTGACATGGAGAGCCGCCAGAGAGTCTGAAATCGAAATAAAGCTTTTTATGGCGTTTTAGCTCACGCTTTATATAAAAAGCGGTACAAAAGACAAATAACTGCCAACGCGATCGCCCCCCTGATTAGGTCGCGCCCAGTTTGCAAATAGCAGGCAGAGAGCGGGCTGGCGATCGCCCACTCCTCCCACCGTTAGCCAATCTAAATGCGATCGCTCTCCGCGTCCTCTACGGCTACAACGGTTTGCCCAAGTGGCTTCCACAAAAATAGGAGGCGATCGCCTGCGGTTCAAACAGGCATAGATTATTCTCTATACTGTGATTCGCCCTCCCGGCTCCAGAGCTAGAGTTGATTCGCGCTCTGCAACGCCTTAGAGTCAGAAAGCCCGCATTTGCCCTAGTTTGTTAAAAGTCGTGAATTTTTTGACCGCTATCTTGACCCACTCCACCCTGTACGCCGCGTTGGTGCTGGCGATCGCCGCCCTGCAAGATTTTTTGATTGGCGACCCGTGGAACTGGCTGCATCCGGTGCAGGTGATGGGCTGGGCGATTAGTGGCTACAGCAAAGCTGTGCTAAAACGGCTGGGATCTGAGGGGTTAGCCATCAAGCTGGCAGGGGTCGGGCTAGCGATCGCGCTCATTGTCGGCAGTGGGCTGCTGGGCTGGCTGGCTGTCCATACGGCGCGGCGGCTCCACCCATTGATTGGGCTGGCGGTTGAGAGCACCCTGCTGGCTAGCTGCTTCGCTGGACGCAGTTTGCGCCAAGCCGCCGAAGACGTGTTGCAGCCCCTAGCCGCTGGCGATCTGGAAACCGCCCGCTCGTGCCTCAGCCGCTACGTCGGCCGCGATACGGCTACCTTGCCCGAGCCAGAAATTTTGCGGGCGGTGTTAGAAACCGTGACCGAGAATGCCACCGATGGCGTCATGGCTCCCTTATTTTGGGCAATTTTAGGAGCAGCCTTGACCCCGTGGGGCAGCGTGCCGTGGGCGATCGCCTACAAAGCCTCTAGCACCCTAGATTCGATGGTGGGCTACAAAACCCTGCCCTATCGAGATCTGGGCTGGTGCAGTGCGCGGCTAGACGATCTGTTCACCTGGTTGCCCTGCCGTTTGACCGTCGTTACCCTGGCGCTGCTCTCCGGCCAACCGCGCCACGTTTGGCAGCTTTGCCGCCGCGATGCCCCTCAAGATCCTAGCCCCAACGCTGGCTGGAGTGAATGCGCCTATGCGGCGGTGCTGGGCGTGCAGGTGGGCGGTGCCAATACCTATGGCGGGCAGGTATCCTACAAGCCGCTGCTGGGCAACGCCAGCCAACCCATCACCCCAGAGCGGATTCGCTGCGCCATGGGGCTAACCCGAACCAGTGTGGGGTGGTGGCTGGGCTGGGCGATCGCGATTTTGGTTGGCGCTTATGCCGTTGGATGAGGAGTCAGACGCGGTACATTGAGGCGATCGCACAGCCAAGCCCCGAGCTGCATATCGGTCTGGCTCAGGTCTTGCAGAGCCACAGAAACAGCGAATTCCACCTCATCTAGCGTAAAACTGTAGCCATGCTCTGCCCCCATCTGCACCAATCGCTGCACCGAATTGGCCGGGTTAGAAAACTGCATAAATTGTTCTTGCAGGACTGAATCCTGCATTATTCGCTGACAAAATCGATTTAGACTTTCCTTAGACATGACCGCGTCTCCGTGGTAAACGATGCTTGTAACTCACCCTGATGGCGCAGCAGTGCCCAGCTCAGACAGGTTCTACAATTAGGTTGATTAGACTGCCCGCATGCCTGCCGTTTAAGGAACATCAATCGTCTCCCCACAGCGCTGAGAACCGATTGATGCAGGCACGCTATGCAGTGTAGTCATTTACCCTATTCCTTCAGCTCCACATCCACGCCATCCGGGTTTTCTTACCGTGCGACACGCTATGCCTCCTCAAGCTATGCCTCCTCAAGCTATGTCCCCTGAAGTGGTTGAAATTCTTTCTGCTAACGAAGTGCGCCGAACGCTGACCCGTCTGGCCTCACAGATTATTGAGCGATCGGGAGATGTGTCTAATTTGGTGCTCCTGGGTATCTTTACGCGGGGTGTACCGTTGGCCGAACTACTGGCGCAGCAAATTCAGGCGCTGGAGGGGGTGACGGTGCCTGTGGGGCATTTGGACATTACCTTTTGGCGCGATGACCTCAGCCGCAGTAATCTGCGAACGCCCGAAAAAACGGACATTCCACTAGCGCTATCGGGCAAAACGGTGGTGCTGGTAGACGATGTGATCTACAAAGGGCGCACCATTCGCGCTGCGCTGAATGCCGTCACCGAATATGGCAGACCCGAAAAGATCTGGCTGGCCGCTCTGGTCGATCGGGGTCACCGTGAAGTGCCGATCCATCCCGACTTCACCGGAAAACAGCTGCCTACAGCCAAAGAAGAAATCGTTAAAGTCTACTTGCAGGCGATTGACGGTCGCGATCGCGTCGAGCTAATTAAACCGATTTAAATGCCTGTAGAGACGCGATGAATTGCGTCTCTACGATGTATTGCATTGTTGACGAAACACCTGTCACAGAAGAGCTGTGCATGTCACACTAATTGATGAAAATTGATCCTGCACTCAGACTCCATGAAGTCATCACCCAATCTGCCGCCAGCCCTCGACCAGCCCGCCAGCAGGAATGCTGCCGATCGACAACCTCCTGTGCCTGTAGGCGACCCTGCCACCGCTGCCACCGCCACCCAGACTCGTAAGGCCGACCATTTGCGAGTTTGCCTAGAAGAAAATGTGCAGTTTCAAACCACCACCGGGTTCGATCGCTATCGCTTTACCCACTGCTGTTTGCCAGAGGTCGATCGCTGCGATCTGGATCTGAGTACCTCCTTTTTGGGCAAGCGGTTGCAGGCTCCGCTGCTCATTTCTTCGATGACTGGAGGCACTGAGCTAGCGCAACTGATTAACCGCCGACTGGCCGCAACCGCCCAGCACTACGGGTTGGCCATGGGCGTTGGCTCTCAACGGGTGGCGATCGAGAATCCTGAGGTGATTTCTACCTTTGCGGT
>CASBQJ010000473.1 GCA_949127705.1 Synechococcales cyanobacterium PMM_0085 | reverse complement strand
ATATAAGCAGCAGGCTCTCAATGTGGCCCGAGAGATTTGCGATTATCGGGGCGAAATGGCTGCGCTGAACAACCTTGGTATGGCCTATAAAGCCATGGGCGACCATGAAGCTGCGATCGCCCATTACTTAGAAGGTCTTGCCTTAGCGCGGCTGTTGCACGATGCCCATGTGGAAGCTCAAGTGCTGCGCAACTTAGGCAATGCTTACCATGCTCAAGCCAACTTTGCAAAAACCGTAGAGTGCTACGAACAGCTGCTAGAGATTGCCCGCCAGTTAGATGATTTACCCATGGAAGGGCAAATTTTAAAGAATTTAGCCAGCGCCTCCTACACCCAAGGCGACTGCGATCGCGCCATCATCTTTCACCAGCGTCGCTTGGTCATCGCCCGCACCATCAAAGACTACCGCAATGCCGAACAAGCATTAGAGAGCTTGGGCGTGATCTATGACGCCCAAGGGAACTACACCCAGGCGATCGACTGTTATGAGCAACGGCTGGCGATCGCCAAACTGGCTCAAGACCCTGGACTAGAGCAGCAAATCCTGACGAGCCTGCGTAGCGTTTGCTATGCCGTCGGCGACTATGCCCGTGCCAGTCGCTACTAGCGGCGGCGAGTGGGGCGGGACGCCAACCCATCGAGTGAAAAAACTAGAGAGCCACTGTTCAACCGCTGTGCTATGCAGGGTATGTCCGGCAATTTGCGCCTCAGGAGGCTGCGCATCGGGATGCTGGAGGTGCTCAGCCGCCACAGACATCCAGCGCTTCATCAGCGATCGCGTCATTTCTGGATGAAACTGCACCCCATAGGCCGTCTCGCCGTAGCGAAACGCCTGGTTAGCGAACACATCACCTGTCGCCAGCAGCGTAGCGCCCTGAGGCAGCTCAAACCCTTCTTGGTGCCACTGATAAACATAGTGCAGGCTGGCCATTTCGGCTGCCCCAGCGGCGGTCAGCGCAATGGGGCAATAGCCAATTTCTACCCGGCCTTCGGGATGGGGCACAACGGACGCCCCCAACACCCGCGCTAACAGCTGAGCCCCCAAGCAGATCCCCAAATAGGGTTTACCTGCTGCCAGCACCTGGGGAATCCAATCCAATTCGGCTCGAATAAATGGCAGCGTTGTGCAGTCGTTGGCGCTCATCGGCCCACCAAACACCACCACACCGGCATGGTCATCCATGTGGCTGGGGAGGGGATCACCCTGGCTAGGGCAGCGCATATCTAACTGGAACCCTTGCTGTTGAAGCAGGTGAGCCACTAAGCCAGGATTGGAGGTGGCCTGATGAACGACTAAAAGAATTTTATTCACGAGCGGTCTAGTATTCACCTTCCCCAATCTAGTCGAACTGAGCGGCTGTTTGAGCACTTGGGTAGGGACATGGCAGTGCCATGTCCCTACCCAGAGAATTGCCTTGAGCACTTGGGTAGGGACATGGCAGTGCCATGCCCCTACCCAGAGAATTGCCTATTAATAAATTCATGAGCCTAAGCTGAAATGCTCTGCCTGTTAGCCGCTAACAGTAGCTAGTGACATCTTCGCCACACTCATCTGCCAAATAACACAGCGCCCGAAAGCGCAAAGCGACTACCTCGTCGTAGAGAGGATTGAGCTTACACATGGGCGGTATGTGAAAAAGAGTGTGCCCGAACAGGGTGACATCTCGCTCAAATGGGCACTGCGATGGAATCATGCGGCAAAGGCGATGAGCGATTTTTGCATCGTGGACTTCAACGTGATCTAACCAGCTACGCATCGGTTTAAGCAAAGAAAACCGGGTAGAGGCAGAAGCAGGTGATGATACAGATTGAGATGCCGTTGGGGGAACAGATTTAATTTCAGGCTTTAGCGTTGCGGCAGAAATCCAAACCCAACTGATCAAAGGTAGATCTGAAGCATCCAGGTTTTGGGTCGAGGAGTCTGGAGTGCTGTAGTTCGACTGGTTCATACGTGTCGTGCATTCCCTCATCTTGGAAGGCTATGAGTCGAATTGGTCAATAAATGTCCTAAAAGTGCAAGCGAGAAAAAGGTCTTGGAAAAACTAATTTAAAGGGTTCCTAACATTAGGAATCGAATCAGCCTATAAAGTTCCTACAGGTCGTAACTATGATTTCCCGGAACTCTACACGCTTTTTTGAGGTTAACGCTTATATCCCAAACATGGGGGTAGCAATGCATACAATCGGTGGGAGATTGCCGCCCTAGGCAAGTAGCGGGTAGCTGATATGTCTAGGGTTTAGCTTGTGTTAGTTGCAGACGTATGGTGCCCGCAAACACCCTCTACCCGATCAATCACTGCACCAATTCTGCTAACGAGGGTATTTTCTAAAAGATCAGATTTTGCCGATTACTGGGCTTCACGGCGGCTCACAATACCTGACCACTGCACTTTTTTGAGGCGATCGCGGCGATAGGAGAAAAAATGTTCGGGGGTCTGATAGGTACAGTAGGGGGCGATCGCCACTTGGTGAGGCTGTAGACCTGCTTGGATCAGTTGTAGGAGATTCACCCGACGCACATCTAATTTGACCCGTCCGGGCTGGGGATCAGCCAAGATTGGCGAATTGGGCAGTTGGTGTAGAGCCTTTAGCACCGCCTCAATCGTCTCTATTGACGTTTCTGTTGGCAGCAATCCCCCGGGCAGCGGCTCGGTGAGGGTCATGGCTTTGAGGGAGCTACCGCTGAGTTCAGGCATGGGAAGAACCGTGATCCCGACAGTGGCGGCGACGGTGGTTGAGACTTGATATACGTCTCCGGCGATCGCTGGCCCTAGCGCCACCCGTAGATGTTCTAACTGGCTGCCATGAGCCTGAAATCGGGCGATCGCCTGCGGCACAATCGCCATCGCCGTACCGCGCCACCCAGCATGAACAGCGGCCACCCGTCCGGTTTGGATATCGGCAATCAACGCGGGCACACAGTCGGCGCTACAGGCCCATGCGGACTGAGCAACTTGGTCGGTTAGTACGCCATCTGCTTCCATCAATGCTGCTGGATCTAATGGTGCGTCTGGGTGTTCTACTGGTCGATCGATCTGCTTCAGACCCTGATCGATCTCATCTGGGGTGAGCACCCGATCCCCATGCACCTGCTTCACCCGATACGGCTGCGCGGTCGGGTCTAAAACAGTGGTCAGTTCGAGGGGCGATCGCGGTGAAAACTGCTGGGTAAAAAAGCCGTGGGCGAAGTCTTCGAATAGGGTACAAGTCAGATAGGGCAGGTCTTGCCAGGTGCGCCAGTGCCAGGTATGCATGGGAATGAGGGTAAGGGATGGGTCTAAAGCAGACCCTAATACTTAAAATACTTAACTTAAAATACTTGACTTAAAATACTTGAAAGATGGAATAGGGGGCGGTTGTGGGATTTGATGTCAACCAGATGGAAGCCGCTCTGGAAACAGTGCAGATCGCCTTGGAGGCCACGAGGTTGCTGCCACTGGAGCCAAAACAGTTGCGCAAACCTTCAGAATTTACCATTCATTTGGTGGACACAGTAGCCTCGACCAATCAGATGCTGTGGGAGCTAATTGACCAAGGAGCGAAGGCTGGAACGGTGGCGATCGCCTGCCAGCAGCAGGCCGGACGCGGCCAGTGGGGGCGGCAGTGGCAATCGCTACCGGGGGGGCTATATCTATCGGTGGGGCTGCGGCCCCAGCAGGCGATCGCCCAAGCGCCGCAAATTACGCTGTGCAGCGCCTGGGGGATTGCCACCGCCCTGCGTCAGTATCAGATTCCTGTGCAGCTGAAGTGGTTGAATGATTTAGTCCTCAACGGCCATAAACTCGGCGGCATTTTGACTGAAACGCGAGTCCGGCAAGGCCACATGACAGATGTGGTGGTGGGGGT
>CASBQJ010000472.1 GCA_949127705.1 Synechococcales cyanobacterium PMM_0085 | reverse complement strand
GTGGCAGACCTGAGTAATTATCAACTGCGAATTAAAGAGGGTGATCAAGAGCGCGTAATCTATGACCCGTATGCGTTCCGCTCGCCGTTAGTCACTGATTTTGATGTGCATTTGTTTGCAGAGGGCAACCATCATCGCATTTACGAAAAGCTAGGGGCGCACTTGGCCGAAGTGGAAGGGGTGACAGGGGTTTATTTTGCGGTGTGGGCACCCAACGCTCGAAATGTCTCCGTGTTAGGTGACTTTAACTGGTGGGATGGCCGTAAGCACCAAATGCGACGGCTGGGAGACGGCATCTGGGAGCTGTTTATTCCCAGCTTAGGGGTGGGCACCCACTACAAATATGAGATCAAAAACCAAGAAGGACATATTTACGAAAAGTCTGATCCTTATGGGTTCCAACAAGAGGTAAGACCGAAAACGGCGTCGATTGTGGCGGATCTGGGCACCTATGAGTGGGGCGATCGCGCCTGGATGGAACAACGTCGCCACACCGAGCCATTAACCCAGCCCATTTCGGTCTACGAAGTTCACATTGGCTCCTGGCTGCACGGGTCATCGTCGGAACCCTACGTTCGACCAGATGGTACGGAAATCGCCCCCGTGATTGTGGCCGACCTCAAACCGGGCGCGCGGTTCCTCACCTATCGCGAACTGGCCGAGCGGCTGATTCCCTATGTCAAAGATTTAGGGTTCACCCACATCGAGCTATTGCCGATCGCCGAACATCCGTTCGACGGTTCCTGGGGCTATCAAGTCACCGGATATTATGCGGCTACCTCGCGCTATGGTACTCCTCAAGACCTGATGTATTTGATTGACCAATGTCATCTAAATGGCATTGGGGTGATTGTGGACTGGGTACCAGGACACTTTCCCAAAGATGGACATGGGCTGGCTAATTTTGACGGTACCTGCCTTTACGAACATGCCGATCCACGCAAAGGTGAACACAAAGGTTGGGGCACGCTGGTCTTTAACTATGCCCGCAATGAAGTGCGCAACTTCTTAGTGTCCAATGCCCTATTTTGGTTCGACAAATATCACATCGACGGCATTCGGGTAGATGCCGTGGCCTCCATGCTCTACCTCGACTATTGCCGCGAGCCGGGAGAATGGGTCACCAATCAATATGGCGGTCGAGAGAATATCGAAGCGGCTGACTTCTTGCGGCAAATGAACCATGTTGTGTTTAGCTATTTCCCTGGGTCGCTTAGCATTGCCGAAGAGTCAACCTCGTGGCCCATGGTGTCTTGGCCGACCTATGTGGGTGGGCTTGGGTTCAACCTCAAGTGGAATATGGGCTGGATGCACGACATGTTGGACTTTTTCAGCATGGATCCCTGGTTCCGTCAATTCCACCAAAACAACCTCACCTTCAGCCTGATGTACGCCTTCAGCGAAAACTTTATGCTGGCGTTCTCGCACGATGAGGTGGTGCATGGTAAGAGCAACATGATTGGTAAGATTCCGGGCGATGAGTGGCAAAAGTATGCCAGTGTGCGCTGCCTGTTCACTTATATGTTTGCGCATCCCGGCAAAAAGACCCTGTTTATGAGCCTAGAGTTTGGCCAATGGAGCGAGTGGAACGTTTGGGGTGACTTGGAATGGCAGCTGCTCCAGTTTGAAGCGCCCCAAAAACTGAAGCACTTTATGGGCAAACTCAACGAGTTTTATCGGAGCCAGCCCGCTCTCTATACCCAAGATTTCTCCAATGAAGGGTTTGAGTGGATTGATTGCAGCGACAACCGTCATAGTGTCGTGGCGTTCATCCGCCGCTGCAAAGATTCTCAGGACTATCTGATCACGGTCTCTAACTTTACGCCACAGCCCCATTCTCACTATCGAGTGGGTGTCCCAGAAGCAGGGTTTTACCAAGAACTGTTTAACAGTGACGCGCGGGAGTATGGCGGCAGCAACATGGGCAACTTGGGTGGCAAATGGTCAGAAGAGTGGTCATTCCACAACCAGCCTTACTCAATTGACTTGTGTTTGCCGCCGCTCGGAGTGCTGGTGTTAAAGCTCGATCGCAGCAAGCTCCAGTAAGGGCTGATGCGAACCGCTCCTACAGTTCGCATCCGCTGTGTTTGATCGCTAGAGTCAGTTTGCAAACGACCTAACCGCCGTTAAAATCTTTCATTTTCTCAGGTTGGCACTTTTGGCCGAGTGGTGCGTCAGTATGTGGATAGAAAAGGTGGCGATCGCCACCGCTGACCATGCATTTTTGCATTTACCTTCTAAACTCATGGCACTTCAACTCGACTCTATTTTTGATGATGTGGCTGATCAATTTGATCGGCTAATCGGGGGCAACCTGGTTGATCAGGTGACTGATTTTTTCAAGCAAATCGATCTAGGAAAAATTGACCTTGGCGACTTTTTTGACAATATCAGCCTGGATGGGTTGACAGACGACCTGCTAGGCGGCTTAGACTCATTTTTTGGCGACTTTAATCTAGTCAAGCTGTTTAACAGTGTGGACAGCACGCTAGGCGGGGTGGATCTGCTAGGGGTTGACTTTGACGGGTTGTTGAAGGGATTTGTG
The DNA here is from genome assembly GCA_949127705.1 of Synechococcales cyanobacterium PMM_0085. Classification (GTDB taxonomy): domain Bacteria; phylum Cyanobacteriota; class Cyanobacteriia; order Elainellales; family Elainellaceae; genus CASBQJ01. The sequence goes on along the minus strand of CASBQJ010000472.1, from coordinate 3,864 downwards.
GGCGATTTGAGCGTGAACCAAGTGCTGAAAGACTTGGATTCGCTCGTGGGAACCGCGACTCTCAACAAATTGTTTGACGATGACGCTATTGGCGGCAATGGCAGCGGAGATGACTTAACGGGCGATGCTCTCAGTCGTTTTGCGCGTCAAGTGCGCGATATTGCTGGAGATTTGTTTGACGACATTTTGACGGGTGCATCCAATATTTTGGCTGGCGATCGCACCTCTAATGTCTTAAAAGGGGTGAGGACTAGCGATTTTCTCAGCGGCTATCGGGGCAGCGATGACCTGTTGGGATTGGGTGGAGATGACATTTTGCTGGGCGATCGCGGCCAAGATCACCTCTTTGGCGGTCGGGGCAGCGATATTTTGGCTGGTGGCATTGGCAAAGACTGGCTTACAGGCGGCCAAGGCAACGACACGTTTGTCTTAGAATCTGGAGCAGGCCATGCTCTAATTACAGATTTCCAAGTCGGCCGGGATGCGATCGCCCTTTTAGGTAACCTGGCGTTTGGCAACCTTAGCCTCACCCAACAAGGGCTAAGCTTATTGATTCGTAATGGCGATGATCTGTTGGCTATTCTTCCAAAAGTAGGCAGCGCGGCTCTCAGTATTGCCGATTTCATTGTGCCGTAGCCGCCCCAACGGGTCTTAAGGCCAACTGACGTTCGCGTTCCACCCAGTCAGCGCCACACCATCACTAAAAGCGACAAAAGTAAACTTTTCCTCTGCTTTTCAGCTAGGCTCTATATTGGTAGCTCTTTAGTTTCTACATTCCGGCTCTAGCGGGATGAGGCAATAACCCAGGTCAGAATTTGGCGGAGGTAGATCGACGTGGATGAATTGCGCACGGCGTTGGAGTTGGCAACGGACGATGAGTTGGAAGGATTGACCGATATTCTATTTCGCCGCCAGCTCAATCCTCTGGATTACATGTATGCTCCCGAACCAATAGATGTGTGCAGCCAAGATCGAGATCTCTGGCTAGATTCGCTGGAGGAACGCTTTCGGTTTTTGGCTGCCGATGGGGTGACGGTGCTCCGGGGCAAAACCCGGCAGGTGAGCTACCGCCAGGTGTTAATTCAGGTCTGTCGCCATCTCAAAATCCCCTACAATCAATCGCTCTCGACGCCTGATTTAGAAGCAGAAATCTTTCTCATCTTGGTAGGCCGTGCTTGGAAGCAGCTGCCTACTGCAGAACGACGGGTGCTCAATGGACGGTTGCAGCAGGCGGTCTCTCAAGCAGATATTTCCCATCAGCTGCCTGCGTCACTTCAGCAAGATCCGTTGGGCTTGGTGCTGAAAGGGAGCGGAGTGGTCGCGGTCAACTCTGTGATTCGACCCTGGTTGATGCAGACGGTAGCGCGTCAGTTTGCGTTGCATGCGGCTACCTATCAACTGGCAAAAGAGGCCGCAGTGCAGGGTGGACTAGCCGTTACTCATCAGGCGACACTCCAAGCCGCGCGTCGAGGAGTAGTGGCATCGGCGGCGCGATATGGCACAACCCGCACGGTGCTGGCGGTGTTGGGTCCGGCGCTGTGGGCACTATTTTTTGCAGATTTGGGCTGGCGGGCGATCGCCACCAACTATGCCCGCGTCATTCCTGTGGTGTTTACCCTGGCACAAATCCGGCTGATCCGCAGCGCAGAGTGTCAGCCTGCCTAGCGCTAAAATCTAGGTTGAGAGCGGCCCAACAGGTTAAAAGGGTTGGAGGGTAGGAGTGGCAGAGCAAAAAATAGACGCAACGTATTATGATTTGTTGGGGCTAACCCCCGCCGCATCGGTTCAGGACATTCGTCGCGCCTATCGGGAGCTAAGTAAGCGCTACCATCCTGATACAACGGCGTTACCGGGGGCGATCGCGACAGCAAAATTTCAAGATCTTAACGAAGCCTACGCCACTCTCAGTAATCTAGAACGGCGTTCGATCTACGACCTCAAGATTGGCCACTCTCGGGTGCGGGTCATGCAACCTTCCATAGACCTAAGCCGCTCTGGGTCTGATGGCCGTCGGTATCGTTCGTCTGCCTACTTTGACCCCAGCGATCGCCCGTTGTCTGCGGGAGAGATTTTTGCTCTGTTTATTTTGGGCGTTACGTTTGTGGGTTGTCTAATTTTGGTAATTGCCGTCGGGATGACGCGCGGTGACTTTGCCCTAAATCTAGTGGATCCCGGCAAGGTAGCCGAAACGGTTCAGGTCGATCGTCCGTCAGACTCGGTTCCGTCTGTTCTCCTAGAGCCAACGCCTGCTCCGTTAGAGCCAACGGCTGCCCATCTGGAAGTCGAAGCACAGATGTAGTGAATAATTGACCGGATCCCTCAAAAACCTGTATTGCCTATAGGGCGAACAATTCAGAACTTTGGAGTTTTGTAGCTTCAGCCAGTCATCGTAGGACAAGGGGCTTAAGCCCCTTGTTGGCTGACATGCTAACCTGCGTCCTAACGTTTATGGCGACGGCTATATAATAGAGGCTTGGGCGATCATTCCCGCTGCTGAATAGTCCTATATTGTTTTATTGTTTGAACTGTAAATTCATGACTCTTCCTCCTGCCGAAACCCCGCTCTATAATCATCCGTTGCCCGATATTGAGCAGTGGTTACTGTCTAAAGGTTGCCAGCAAGATCGCGATCATCTCCACTGTTGGCGGGTTCAACAACCCAATTGGCAAGCTGAAATTATGATGGAAGTAGATTCAATCGCGGTTCGTTATTTACAGTCGGGTGAAACTGGCGAAGATCTCCAGCGTGCCTTTAAGTATTCCTTGAGCCGCCAAGACCTAGACGAAGCAATTTTTGCAGGGCCGTAGAAGTCCAGTTATGGGTTGAATGCGGGCGGCCGTGGGCTGCGCCTCAGGTGTGGTTAACTGGCTTGTCAATACCTGAGGCGCGCTCCAACCTGCATTCGCGATCGCCTATAGATTGCAGCAGGTCTGCGGTGGGGTGCTCCAAGGCATCATCTGTTTTAGGTTGAAGCCGGCCTAAAAATGCATAGCTGGCCAAGCTAATATATTCCCGAATGACCAGAAAAGACCGCTTGGCGGAGCTGAGGGCCGGAGGTAGGTCAACCGGGTGAGGCATCACTGAAAAGCCTACTCCCTGAAAAGTTAGATAAGCCCGCAATATATGCGGGGCATCGGTCATCAGAATGATAGTTTTTATGCCCTCAGGTCCCAAGATAGCCGCTGTAGACGTGGCTTCGTCTTTTGTGGTGTTGGCACATCCGGTAGCACTGACAATTTGGGCGGGGTAGCCATGAACCTGAATAATTTCCTGGACTAATTCAAAGTTTTTAGCACTGGTGACAAATAGGCGGGGGGCCCGTTGGGCTTTCCACAGGTCTAGAGCCAATTGGTAGCGATCGCCCATCACATCTTCGCTGCGAGTTAAGACCACAATGGCGTCGGCCTTACCCCCCAGATCAGTAGGCAGGGCGTTAAGCAGAACTCCTGTTAACAGCGGTGCGGTAATCGGCGAAATAATCAGCCAATACAGCAACAGGGTTGCGATCGCCGCTCGACTAATCCAACGTCTAAGCTGAGGCCGTTTCCTTAGCCCTACCCAGGCACCAACCACAATGATGATTAAGGCCAAGCTGACTCGTTTAGGGCTACTGAGTTTGTCATATAAGGCCCAGTTGAGATCGACCCAGTGGGTGGTGACAAACCGTCGAAGGGTTTCAAACATGCGAGTGGTTGAGATTGTTAGGGTAACTTAGATTGTGCCAAAGCTTAGACCTTACCAAAACGGCGACTACGGCTTTGGAAGGCACACAGGGCTTGGTGAAACTCGCTGCGATCAAAATCTGGCCAGAGCGCATCGGTAATGTAAAGCTCAGCGTAGGCCATTTGCCAAAGCAAAAAGTT
>CASBQJ010000471.1 GCA_949127705.1 Synechococcales cyanobacterium PMM_0085 | reverse complement strand
GGGCAAGCCTTGAGGGTCGGCCGCCCCGCGAAGAAATTTATGCTCGCCGCGATGACGTGTATGAAGCGTATAGTGAACCGAATGAAGATGAGTATTAGAGCAAGACGATACGCCTGATAGTGGATATGCCTGACTTTTTGCCGTGGACACTGCTGCACGCCCGCCTCCATCGGGTCATGCGACAGCGGCAGCTGTTGCAGAAAGGCGAAAGGTGCCTGGTGGCGGTGTCAGGGGGGCAAGATTCGCTGTGTCTGATCCGACTATTGCTGGACTTGCAGCCGAAGTGGGGCTGGGAACTGGCGATCGCCCACTGCAATCATCGCTGGCGGGTCGATGCAGCGGCGAACGCCCAATATGTGAATGAATTGGCGACTCTGTGGCAAGTGCCCTACCACCAAGCAACGGCAGATACCGACTTGCTCAGTGAAGCGGCGGCGCGGGAGTGGCGCTATGGCGCACTGGGGGCGATCGCACAGCAAAAGGGCTATACCGCTATTGTTACGGGTCATACGGGTAGCGATCGCGCCGAAACATTGCTCTATAACCTCATGCGGGGTAGCGGTGCCGATGGGCTTCAGGCATTAACGTGGCAGCGCGAATTACTGCCACAGGTGCAGCTTGTGCGGCCATTGCTAGATCTATTGCGCCGCGAAACGGCTGAGTTTTGCCAGGAGCGCCAGCTCAAAATTTGGCCAGACTCGACCAATGACGACCTCCGCTATGCCCGCAATCGCATCCGTCAAGAGCTATTGCCCTACCTCAAGGCACACTTTAATCCGCAGGTAGAGCGATCGCTGAGCCAAACAGCAGAACTGTTGCGGGCGGAGGTAGATTTTTTGGAAACGACTGCCGCTCGCTTGAAACAACAAGCCAGTCCCGATTCCGCCTCAGATCCGCCTTGCCTCAATCGCCGCGTCCTAACGGATGCACCTTTGGCATTACAGCGCCGGGTGATGCGCCAGTTTTTGCACCAGGTGTTGCTTCAAGCTCCCAGTTTTGAGCAGGTGGAGAAACTGGTGGGGCTGCTGCATGCCCCTAACCGCAGCCAAACCGATTCGTTGCCGGGAGGGGCGATCGCCACCGTCGAAGGCGATTGGATCAAAATTGTATTTGAGCCAAATCAAGCACCCTGACGGCGGCATGACCACTATGCAGGCGGTTGACAGGTCACAACGCCTTCTTTTTGGGTGTTGGCGGCGGGATCACGGCCCATGGCTCGAATCGTCATGGTCGGTTCATAGCCGGGATAGCACCGCACCAGCACCGTGTCGCCAGCGCGAGTCATATACAGGACGCTAATCGGTCTGCCGCCCAACACGGCGGGTACGAGGCTGGGCGGGGCCGCCGCAGTGGCCACAACGACAGGCTGGGTAGGCATCGCTGAGCCTGTCATTGCAGATGCCATGGGCTTTGCCCCTAAAACCTGCAAGCAGATGAGGGCGATCGCTGTAATGGCAGCTAGTCCAGCGGATAATTTAGTAGGTAGCTTAAAAGATGGTTTGAACATGGTCTGACTTTTATTCTGCTTAGTGTGAGTACGTAGGTTTTAAGTTATAGCGTTTGTGCTGAGTTACCTGTGAGTTTTGAATAGATTTGGATGAATTGTTTGGATGAATTATTTGGAGGAACCCATGTCAGTGTCAGACCAGTCCGATTCAATTATCCTCCAGGTCAACGGCGAATCTCGCATCTGTAGACCTACTACCCTGCCCCAGTTTTTACAGCAAATCGGCATGAACCCCCGTCTGGTGGCGGTGGAATATAATGGCGAAATCTTACACCGCCAATTTTGGGACGAGACAGTGATGGTAGAGGGCGATCGCCTCGAAATTGTCACCATTGTGGGCGGTGGGTAAGCCAATCTGTACGGTCATCCCCCTCAGATCTACCCCCTAGCGCCCTCGCCTTGATTGATAAGACACTGTAAATTAGTAAATATAGTTCACTGTGTAACGTTTAATTAAGCCCAACTTACGGACTTGAACGGAGCCACAGTTCTCACATAGGACAGGCTTATGCTCAAAATGCTCGTTCAGTTAGTCAAGCCTTTGGTAAAACCGTTGATGGTCTTTGCCCTAGTGGCAACGTTGATCTTCAGCAATGCCAGCGATGCGCTAGCCGCTGGCCGAGGTGGTGGCAGGATTGGCGGCGGCAGCTTCAGAATGCCCGCGCGCACCTCCATGCCCAGTCGCGCCCCTTCCAGCTATGGCGGTGGTGGCTATGGCGGCGGCTATAGCGGTGGCTATGGCGGCGGTGGGTTTGGTTTCCCGCTCGTCTGGGGACCTACTTTTTTGGTTGGCGGTGGCTTTGGTGGATTGTTCAGTATCTTGATTTTCCTCTCCATCGCCTCGTTTATCGTCCGCAGCTTCCGCAAATCGGGTGACACCGAAGACTACGGCTACAGCACATCCAATATCTCCATTGCTAAGGTGCAGGTTGGCCTGCTAGCCAGCGCCCGTGACCTCCAATCCGATTTGCAACGCCTGGGAGAAACTGCCAATACGGGTTCTACAGAGGGTCTGACTCAGGTTTTGCAAGAAACCACGCTGTCGCTGCTGCGCCATCCTGAGTATTGGGTTTACGGTGGCACAGAGGTCAGTCAAGCTGGCTTGACCTCCGCCGAAGCTCAGTTCAACCGCCTAGCGCTGTCGGAGCGCAGCAAATTTGGCGAAGAAACGCTCTCTAATGTCAACAATCAGCTGCGCCAAGCCTCTGCTAAGGCCGCGCTAGCAGGTGCAGGCGGCGACCTAGTTCAGATAGAACAGCAACCTGGTGAATATATTGTGGTGACGCTGCTGGTGGCGGCTCAAGGCAACTTGAAACTCCCAACCATCAATACGTCCGACGATTTGCGCCAAGCCATTTCTCAGGTTGGAGCCGTCGCTAGTGACCAATTATTGGCACTTGAAGTGCTCTGGACTCCCCAAATGGAGGGTGACACCCTCTCGTCAGATGAGATGGTGAGTGAGTACCCTAGTCTTAGATTGGTCTAGCTAGCCTGTAGATAATGGGATACGTTAGGGGTTGAGAAATCAGCCCCTATTTTTATTGCATTTTTTCTGGGGCAACAAAATATAGCGTCTCTCCGTGTGTTCCTGGTGTCTTTATCGCGTGACCGCTAGCAGGCTATGGTAAGAAGTGTTTTAGACCAGCAGGCAATCAGGATGGCACCGTTTCTGTTTATTACCGACCTGGATCACACGCTAGTCGGCGACGACGACGCCATGATGCAGCTAAATCAGCACTTGAGCCGTCATCGTGACGAGTATGGCACCAAGATTGTGTACTCTACAGGGCGATCGCCGTCTCTCTACCAAGAACTACTCAGTGAAAAACCATTGCTGTCGCCCGATGCTGTCGTAACGGGGGTGGGAACAGGGATTTACTACGACGGCAGTACCGTTCCCGATCGCCTTTGGTATGACCAACTCAACCCAGGATGGCAGCGCGATCGCGTCTTAGCCGTGACAAACTTGTTTGCCGATTTGGAACCGCAGCCCGAGGACGAGCAAAACGATTACAAGGCCAGCTTTTTTTTAGATGCGGCGATCGCCCCCGACCTATTGCCCCAAATTGAGGCCAGCTTGAGGGCTGAGGGGTTGCAGGTCAACCTGGTTTACAGCGGCGGTGAGCATTTAGACATCTTGCCGCAGGGGGCAAATAAGGGCTTGGCCATGGTGTTTCTGCGGCAGCAGTGGAACTTTGCCCCCGAGCGCACGGTTGCCTGTGGCGATTCGGGCAACGACCTGTCGATGTTTCATAGCGGTGCAGAGCGCGGCATTATTGTGGGGAACGCCATGGCCGAACTGCGCGACTGGCACGACGAAAACCCGTCACCCAACCGATATTTGGCGACCTCTCACTGTGCTGCTGGCATTTTAGAAGGATTGGGCTACTTCGGTTTCCTTCAGCTGAATGGATGAGCGATTTAGCTTGAAACCGCTCAAACAGCTGAACGGTTGGGTTTTTGGCGTTGCTGAATGCAGGGATGAACCGCCAATATTTAACCTTACTGTAGGGGCGGTTTGCGAACCGCCCCTACAAAATTCATCCCTCTAATCAGCAACGCCGGGTTTTTATACGCTGAGCGCATGAAAACCCAACCGTTCACGAAACCATTCAAGCCGCCGTCAACTAGCCCAAATTGTAAGCCGATTGCAGTGCCCAAATGATTAGAAACGTGATGCTGCCTAAAATCACAATGGCCGATAGAGTGAGGGCGAGAGGGCTATCGGCTCCGTTAAAACGCATGATGCCTCGGTTGTAGTCGGTCATAGTGCAATGTCCTTAAATAAGTACAGGTCGGTGCAGATGCTGAGGGCATGGTTTGAAACTGCCTGGGAACCCGACTGGTCAAAGCTGCCTCGATTCTAGCCGGACTGGCTCTACTTGAACGTGATTTAGCCGACTTGCAGTAAATTTTAAGGATTGCCAAAGAATTGCCAGAGAATTGCCAGAGAATTGCCAGAGACGAGTGCGATCGCATAGGAGCCGCTAGCGGTGGAAGTTATGGTGTGGGGGGCGATCGCCAGTTTGCTGGTGCTGGTGCTGGTGGAACTAGGGCTGCGGTGGCGGTTTGGGTTGGGCACTCCGGTGCTGTACTGCGCGGATCCGCAGATCGGCTATCTGCTGGCACCGAATCAGCAGGTGCGGCGATTTGGCAATCACGTTTTGATTAACCAGTTTTCGATGCGCAGTGGGGCGATCGCCCCCCACACCATAAT
>CASBQJ010000470.1 GCA_949127705.1 Synechococcales cyanobacterium PMM_0085 | reverse complement strand
CTTGAGCCTGTTGACGTAGCGCATTAAAGCGATCGCATTCGGCAGTCGTACAAATCTCAACGCCCTCCTCAGGCACCCGAGCAAAGCGTCGAGGTCGATCGGCGATCGCGGCCTGTGAGGCCAAGCAAGCGGCGTAGGCTTGATCTAGCGCCGCTGCCAGTTCAGCAGCGGTGGCCAAAGTCTCCGGATCTAGGGAATTGGAGTTGTTATCCAACACATTTAAGCCCATCGGATCCGTAGCGTTAACTCCGGTAATATCTGACTGATTGAGCTGGGCGATCGCCTCAGTTGCCGTACCCAACAGCATCAGCCCGGCAGTGAAGCTCACCGTCAGGCCAATGCAGATCCGCTGTAGCTGGATGGGTGGTTGGTGTGTCATGATGGCTTCCTATGGACGAGAAGATTGGCATAAGTTTTGAGTTCTAAGTTTTGAGTTTTGAGTTAAGTGGTTCATTCAAAACTCAAAATTCAAAACTTATTCCTTAAAGCTGAAACGATAGTCCTACCCCCAACACAAACCGGGCACCATCTCCTGCACCCGTAATGTCTCGCAGCGCGGGTGTAATCACGAGCGGCAGGCTGCGGATGGGGGCGATCGATAATCCCGCAGACAGGTCTTGTCCTGTCCATTCCACAATGGCACTGACTGGACGTGCCACCCGCACCGCAACGCTGCCAAACACACCTACGCTGTCGGCGTTGTCAGTAAAATCTGCTTCGCTGCGAAAGCGTCCATTGCCGACACCCGCCGTCAGCGCCACGCGGCTGAAGGGTGTATCTAGGTCTGGGTTGGTGCGAATAATGTGGGTCACCGCCCCGTAAATTGTGTCTTCAAAATCGACGTTGTCGCCAATGGTGGCAAAACCTTCCCAGCCTGCTGCAACGCTCCAACCATCGGCAAACTGATGATGCAGCTTGGCGTTAAAGCCGCCGGTGCCAAAGTCGCGATTGGAACCAAAGCTAGCGATCGTATAGGACAATTGCAGCCCCACCGAGCGCCGCGCATCGCCCAAGCCAATGCCGACTCCCAGCGTGCCGTCAGCCGTGTCGCTATAGCGAGTGCGCGATTGAAAGCTGCCGCTGACGAAGCCCCGCAGTTGATCAGCTCCATAGCCAGAGGGATTAGATAGAGTCAGTGCAGGCGCGCCTTCATACTCATACTCGGACTCTGGGGGCTGTAAATTTTGGAGTTCCTGCCGCAGTGTTTCTACTGTTTCAGCATCCGGCACCTCAGCCGTTGAACTGGCTGGCGGAACGACGATCGCTCCGTCCACTTGTGCCAACCGTTCAGCCGCACCAGCAGACACTACATGAACCGGAGCCGTTTCCAGCTGGGGCGCAGCAGGTGTGAATCGGGGTGCCGTCGCACGGGCTAGGGGTGGGTTCTCGATCTGTTCGGGGGGAGCGATCGCACCCAAGCCAATCCCAGGAGCCAGGGCAATCGAGTTCACGGGGGACAGTGTGGCCAGCGGCGTGTCAGAGGCTGGTGGGTTGAGCGGCTGTGAGGCGATCGCCCTCGGGGAAGACGCCGGTCGGTGAAACCGGGGTACATCCGACCAGCGTTCAGGGGGGGCGATCGCCTCTATCGGTGCCAATACAGCGGCTGTCCCCATGGATTCATCGAGCACAGGCGTCTGCTCAGAGTTGGCAGGCTCCTGACTGGCGATCGCTGCTTGGGGCAATTCATTGGCAGCCAACGCCGCCAGCGTCCACACCGCTACCGTTGAAACGCGCATAGACCATACTCATTCATAGGGGGCAAGTTAGTTCTAGAAGATACACGCTGCCAGAACTACCCTACTGATACAACCCCTGCGAATTGGCATCAGGATACATTGATCGCAGGGGCAGAATTTTTACGATTGGCTTACCCTGACTAACGGTGCGGCGTCCTTACGTTTGCACTGCGGCCTCACGTCTGCTGGGCTGCACAGACGGCTGCGCCAATCAGCCCTACTTGAGGGTTTAGAATAACGTGGACTGGAACCCGCGCCAGCAGGGGCTTCATCCGCCCTTTTTCGAGGAAGGCATGCAGGAAGCAACCCGATTGCAGCAGCGACAGGTTTTTCACCGCAATCCCGCCAGCAATATACAGCCCGCCAAAGGGCAGTAGTTTCAGCGCCAAGTTTCCGGCTTCAGCCCCATAGGCGGCAGCAAATAGCTGTAGCGATTGTTCAGATAGGCGATCGCCAGCGGCGGCGGCTATGCCAATCACGGCACCGGGATCGACAGATTTTTCGGTTTTTCCCGCTTCGCCCTCCCACTGACGAATTTTCTGAGCCACGTCCGGCGATTCGTTGGCGGCTTGGCGATCGCGCAGGAACTGATAAATGGAGACAATTCCCTGCCCCGATACGACCCGTTCCGCCGAAATCCGGCTGATGCCTAACTTATCTAATAAATATTTTGTCAGCTGAAATTCTAGTTCTGAGTGGGGAGCAAAGTCGGCATGTCCCCCTTCAGACGGATACACCATGTACTGCACGCCCTGGCGAATTAAAAAACCCTGCCCTAACCCTGTACCCGCGCCAATAATAGCGATCGGAGCTTGGGGCTGGAGGGCACCTGTTTGCAGCGTTTCTAAGTCATCGTCTTCTAGACCCAAAACGCCATAGCCAATCGCTTCAAAGTCATTAATCAGCGATACGTTGGGAATGTCCAACTCGGCTCGCAGACGATCGGCTTCTAACGTCCAAGAAAGATTGGTCAGAATAGATGTGTTGTTAATCACAGGGCCAGCGATCGCAAAACAGGCATTGGCCGGCATCGCCAGCGTTCCTAGTTTCGTCGTCGTCTCTGCCAAAAACTCCCGTACCATCGGCACTAAATCGACAAACTCGGCGCTAATGTAACGTTTTTCATGCAGTGTTTGCAGTCGTAACGTCGCTCCAGTTGCAGCCGATTGCACTGTTGCCAGCCGCAAAATGGTTTTAGTGCCGCCGATATCTCCTGCTAAAAGTAGTGTCATGATGCAATGTCTTCTGCAAATGCGGGGGTAGGAATGGGGGCTTGCGGATACTCGTCACCGCTATACCCATCGCCATTGTACTCACCGCTATTGTACTGATCGACTGGCGCGGATGCACTTTCCCACACATCGTCTTCATCTTCGCTGCCTTCGAAGTGGCTATGCTGCTTAGTGGTAGTGCGATTGACAATAACTCCCAGCAGTGGCACATGAAATTCATCGAGCTGTTTCAGGACTTGACTGGTTTTTGCTCGGCTGGTTTGCCGCACCGAGACAACCATCACTAGGCCATCGGTTTGAGCCGCTAGAAAGTTGGCGTCTACGGCTCCATGCAGAGCGGGGGTGTCGTAAATGACTAGGTCATAGGCCGCCGTCAGCGTTGCCATGGTCTCTTTCATGCAGGGAGAGGCCAGCAGTTGGGTCGATCCAGGAGGCGTTCGTCCTGCGGGTAGGACAAACAGCGAGTTGACAGTAGGGCAGGATTGAACGGCGTCTGTGAGCGCAACGGTTTGTCGGAGCAGGTCACTCAAGCCTTGCTGGTTAGATACATTGAGGTAGTGATGCAACTGGGGCGTCCGGAAGTTGGCATCCACCACTAGTACCCGCTGCCCCGACGCCGCTGCTGTTTTTGCTAAGTGCAATGCCGTGGTGGTTTTTCCATCTCCCGCCATCGCAGAGCATACGACTAGCGATCGCACGTCCGTCTCGGTGGGCAGAAATTTCAGTCTGGCAAACAGCGCGTTGAATGCATCTAAAAAGGGAAAGGTATCCGCACCGAGTTCTATGGTGGAGAGCGCCAACAAATCTTGGCAAGGGTTAGCGTTGCGATCGCTGGGAATATTACCCAGCAGTGGAACCGGAATCAGATCCGTGACATCATCTAAACCAAAAAAGATATCTTGCCGCTGCTCGATCAAGATGGCTGTCCCAACGCCTAACAGTAGTCCCCCCAAGACTCCCGCGATCAGCTTTTTGCGAGAGGTAACCGGGTCAGGCAAGGGGGTACCCGTTGCGTCACGCGGCACCATCGGCGGCGACATTAGCTCCCAGGGCACCTGGGTTTGAGCCGCTTCCACTTGCAGTGTTTCCCGTTGTCCTAGCAGCTGATCGAGGCTGCGGGTAGCCAGACCCAATTGCCGTTGCAGTTCGCCATAGCGGCGGGCGATCGCTGGAAATTGCCGCATTTGCTGTTCGACACTGGAATAATTGCGGGTCAGCAGCTGCTTGCGCACCTGCAGCATCTGCATTTGGTTGGCGGTATCGATTAATTGCTTAATGAGTCCTAGCCGCAGCGGATCTTGATAGGTCAGAGTTTGAGCGCTACCCGCCAGACGAGATCCCAGCATCTGCTGAGCCTGCTGCTGCATTAACTCATCCAGATTGGTCTGTTTTTGCCGCAGTCGCTGAATGATGGGGCTGGCTTCACTAAACCGGGCTGACTCTAGGGCAATTTGGCTGTCAATCTCGCTTAACCCGCTCATTAGCTGCTGATAGCGCGGATTTTGACTCAGGGCTGAGGCCGCGATCGCCTGCTCCGGTGACAGCTGTAATTGCTGTTGTAGATTGGCATACAGCACCTGCTGTTCTTGCAACAGTTGCTCGGTGGCGCGCTGCTGTTCTGCAAGCTGCTGCAACTGCATTGCAATCTGAGCGCCCTGCGAATTTGGGTCAATCAGCTCGTAAGTCTGTTGCAGCTCTTGCACCTGCACTTGCAGTTTATCCACTCTGTGCTGAAGGTCTGGCAGCTGATCCTCAATGAACTTAACCCCTTCACTAATGCGGGTTTTGCGATCATCTAGACTATATTGCAGATACTTTT
>CASBQJ010000469.1 GCA_949127705.1 Synechococcales cyanobacterium PMM_0085 | reverse complement strand
TGTCGGGCGGCTCTGGCTCAGTGGGCGGCGGGTCTGGCAGCGGGTCTGACGAGCGATAGGTATACGAAAAAACCGAACCCGTTTGATAGCCGGCTTGAGGCTGCCGCTGAATTTCGACAATCGGTCTTGGGGGTGGCTCTGGCTCTGGCTCAGCCCGAGGAACTGGGCTGCGAGTTGCAGAGGGTGGCCTCAGCTCTGCTTCTTCCCAGTCATCCCACTCTTCGCGATCGCCCTCTACCTCGCGATATACATCGCGCTCTACATCGCCCTCTACATCAGAAGACTGATACTCGTCTCGAAAGGATTCCTGCACCTCCTCTCGGTAACGGCTGCTGGGATTGACTGGCTCTGAGTAAAACGGCGGCTGATAGGCGGCTGAGCGATCCGTCACGTCGGTATAGGACGCATCTTGAATTACGGTTTTGACAGACGGTCTGGTTCGACGGGGGGCATCGACGGGGGGGCGAGCCTCGTCCCAATTATCCCAGGCGTCGGAGGATTGCCGGGGCTGCTCCCAATCATCGGTGGTGCTAGCTTGAGCGGCCTTAACGCCATAGCCGCTGGCGGGATCTACAGGCCGACCCGGTTGAGCCGAATTGCGATCGCCTGTCCAGGGCGGCGGCGTCCAGGGGGTGTCAGCACCAGCTGCCCGACCCGAGGCTCGACGCGGTTTGGGGCGACGCGACCGATTGCGGCCACCTGCCAACCGCAGCAGCAGCGCTAACAAAATCGTCGTCACAGCACCAGCGGCGATCGCCCCCACCACCCACACCGCCAGCGGCAACGCCTGGGTCTGCATTCCCAAAACGGCCAATGGCAGCACCGGCGCTACATTTTGCAGCGCAAAAATTACCAGTGCGGCCAGGGTAAAGATCAAGAGGGCAAGTCTGAACATTGGGAAGGTACGACGTAGGGTCTGGGTTAGGAAGGCGTGAGTTTTGAGCTGGACGGTCAAATCGAAGCTCAAAACTTATTTGATTCCGAGTCCTTACAGCCAACGTTTTGGAGGTAAAACATCAACTTTAAACCCAGCCTATCCTATCCTCCTACCCCTTCGCTGCCCGCATTGCCTTCACAAACTGCTCAAACAAATAATCGGCATCGTGGGGTCCTGGACTGGCCTCGGGGTGATATTGCACCGAGGACATGGGTAAGGTTTTGTGGCGCAGGCCGGCGACGGTTTGATCGTTGAGGTTGAGGTGGGTGATTTCGACCTCGGCCTGCGGAAGAGAGGCTTCGGCGATCGCAAATCCATGGTTTTGGCTAGTAATTTCAATGCGCTGCCGCAGCCCAGCGGGTTGGTTTAAGCCGCGATGCCCAAATTTGAGCTTAAAGGATTCTCCGCCCAGCGACAGACCCAAAATTTGGTGCCCCATACAAATGCCAAATAGGGGTTTGTCAACGCCCAGCAACGCTTTCACCGTTTCTACGCCGTCGGTGTTGGCGGCCGGGTCGCCGGGACCATTGGAGAGGAAAATGCCGTCGGGGTTGTGGCTGAGAATAGTGTCCACTGACGTATTGGCGGGCACCACAATGACGCGGCAGCCGTAGCTAGCTAGCCGCCGCAAGATGTTACGTTTGACCCCAAAGTCGAGCGCCACGACCGTAAACTGCTCCCCCTGGCGCGGGGTGCTAGCGCGAAACTCCCACAGGGCATCGGTCGGGGTTGACCATTCGTAGGTTTCAGCGGTGGTGACGCCTTTAACCAGGTTTAGCCCTGCCATGCTGGGGGCTTCTTGCACCCGCATCAGCAAATCGGCTGGGTCGAGAAATTCGGTCGAAATGCCGCCGTTCATGGCACCCAGCGATCGCAGTTTGCGCGTCAGGGCGCGGGTGTCGATGCCGTAGATGCCAGGGATCTGGTGCTGCTTCAAATAATCGGGCAAAGACTGGGTGGAACGCCAATTGCTGGGACGGTGACAAATATTGCGGGCGATCGCCCCTTTAACATGGGGATGGGAAGATTCTTCATCTTCCAGATTGACGCCCGTATTCCCCAATTCGGGATAGGTGAAGGTGACAATTTGCCCCGAGTAGCTGGGATCGGTGATCACTTCTTGGTAACCTGTCATCCCCGTATTGAACACTACTTCCCCAATGGCCGTACCGGGAGCACCAAACGACCAGCCCCGAAACGCAGTTCCGTCTGCTAAAACCAAAAGTGCGGGTTGGGCAGTAGCAAGCACCATCAAAACTCTCCCGAAGATGTGTATTGGGCAATGTTGTCGCTTTAGCTTGATGTAGCTTTGGCTTTACCTGTAAGAGCAATTATCGTCCATCTGGTAGTCTGGGGCGTAAATCTGCCTACCGTTCGTAGTGCAGGCTTCCAGCCTGTGCGGGCAAGATGCCCGCCCTACGGTAGCTAAACTTGCGCCGTCTTCTACTAGCCAGATAGCTCTTAGCGATAATATCTTAAGGCCGACCGGGAAGCATAGTTTTAAAGTCCTCTATGGAGTTGACAATGTCAGGGATGTTTGGCAAATGCCCAAAAGTGATACTCCTATTTGGGGTTTTGTCAGTGGCCGCCGGTTGCGGGGTGTCGCCGTTTGGGGGCAGCGGCGAGAGCAGCTCTGATGGTGTCACCCCAGCCGCTCAGCCTGCCCTAACAGCACAGCCGTTGCCCCCTCAGGCACCTAGTCCTGCTGCCGCTGCTGCTGCCGCTGCCACTAGTCGAGCCAATTCCTACCGAGATGCCGTCGATCGCGCCGCCAGCGCTACGGCGCTCAGCCAAATTGCCCAATCCCAAGACGACTGGCGACTGGCGGCTAGCCGTTGGCAGCAGGCGATCGCGCTATTGGGGGCAGTGCCAGCCAGCGATCCCAACTATAAAGCGGCTCAAGCGCAGTTACCCAACTATCGCCGTCGCCTCAGCACGGCGCAGCAGCAGGCCGCCCGCTCGGTGCCGGGGGGCAGTTCCAATGTCTTCACTCGCCCTGCGCTCACGCCTAACCCCAGCGGCACAGCCTCCGCCTCAACGACGGCTAACCCATCTGAATCACCAGCGTCGGCTAACCAACCTGCTCCCGGCAGCAGCTTCCGCGTGCCCATTGTGCGGCGGGCGGGCGGTACCCCTGTGATTAACGTCACGTTTAACGGGGGGCAACAGTTTGACATGATTCTGGATACGGGAGCCAGCGGCACCTTAGTCACCCCAGCGATGGCCACAGCCCTCAACCTCACCCCAGCTGGGCAAACCCGCGTCAACACGGCCAACAGCCGCAACGTGACGCTCTCCCTAGGCTATGTCAATTCGATTCAAGTTGGAGGGGCGATCGCCCAAAATGTGCTGGTTGCCGTTTCGGGTCCCGAACTCAGCATTGGGCTACTGGGGCAAGACTTTTTTGGCCACTACGATGTCACCATTCGCCAAAATGAAGTAGAACTGCGGGCTAGGTAGAGGCGATCGCGCTTTGACCCTACGGCGATCGCGCTCTAGCCTACCCAATTAGGCCGCTTGCAGAAACGCCACCAGTTCTTCTACCTTGGCCCAGGCTGCCCCGCTTCTGAGAATATCGTGGGCGATCGCCACGCCTGCTGCCAGGGTCTGGGTCAGGTCTGACGCGTAGGTCGAAGCGTTGGCTGGCAGCGCCCCGCCAACCTTGAGCGCTAGTGCCGCATTCAGGGCAACCACATCGTGCTGAGCCTGGGTGCCGCCGCCTTGCAGCACCGCTCGCAAAATTTCCAGGTTGTCAGCCGCTTCGCCGCCCCGCAGCGCACTGGTTGGGGCAAAGGCTAGCCCTAACGCCGTGGGATCAAGCAAAACCGACTGAATTTCACCCTGCGACAGCACCGATAGCTGGGTTTTATCCGCCAGCCCCGCCTCATCCAGCTGTTCTAGCCCATGCAGCACAATCGCCTCCTCTCGTCCCAGCGCCTGCAATGCCTGAGCCACCGTTTCCACCAAGTCGGGGTTAAACACGCCAATCACCTGCCCAGTCGGACGCAATGGGTTGACCAACGGCCCTAGCAGGTTAAACACCGTCCGCACCTTCAGCGTTTTGCGAATTGGGGCGACAGACTTCATCGCCGGATGCCAACCGGGGGCAAACAAAAACGTGATCCCCACCTGCTTTAGAGCAGCTTGAGCCGTTTCGGGCGAGCTGTTGAGATTGATCCCCAACGCCTCCAGCACGTCCGCCGAACCCACTTTACTAGACGCCGCCCGGTTGCCATGCTTGGCTACAGCAATGCCTGCCGCCGCTGCCACAAAGGCCACACAGGTAGAAATGTTAAACGTGGAGGCACCATCACCCCCCGTGCCACAGGTATCAATTCGGGGCGTGGGCAGGCTGCTTAAATCTGCGCTGCTGCCTAGCGATTGCTCCAACAGCACATCTGCCATGCCCGCTAGCTCTGTGGCCGAAACCCCCTTCGCCTGAATCGCCGCCAAAATAGCGCCCGACAGCGCCGGGGGAATGTCCTCACTCAGCCAGCCCTGCATTAAGTCTGCCGCCTGAGCCATATCTAGCGATCGCCCGTCTAGCAGCTGTTGCAGTAGCGCCGACCAATCGGCGCTCGGCTCGGAGCTAGATTGGTTACTGGTTTGGGTACTGGTTTGGGAGGCGATCGCCGCAGCGGTTGAAGCAGAAGCAGAAGAGGGAAGCGTCATAATCTGAAAAATCTCAGTGCAAAATTTGAGTAACTGGGCTGACAAGATTGCTGACAAGATTAACGATGGTTATAACAGTAAATATCTCAGTGAACATCTATTGCAAGCAATTGCCGAAATCAGTTTAGCGTAGTGCTGAGGCACAGACGATTGAGCGAATTCATCCGCCGGTGATTCAGCCGGTCAACCGTCCATCCGACCCGGAAATTCAATAAAACCTGAAGATTTTTTATCCAACGTATGCTGCCTGACTCACAGATTTGAGATAGGGTGTCTATACTAAATCTTTCACTGCCCCCTCATGCCTGCGTCGCAACAGCCACAAAAACATCATCGGGCAGACATGCGAGTATTCTTGGTGCAAGCAAATGGTGCAAACACAATAGCTGCCAGATGATGCTCGTTTGAATTGAACCTGTCCACCCAACTTTGTAACTGAGTGCGTTTATATTGGATGCTTCTAAAACTACTCGACTGAATTTTGAACGGCAGCTGCGGAGCTTACAGCGCGACGTTCTGCGGATGGGGGCACTGGTAGAAAACTCCTGCGTCCTCGCTCGCAAAGCCCTGTTTGAACGTGACTTAGAAGCCGCTCGACAAATTCCTCTACAAGACAAGCAAATCGATCGTTTCTATCGCCAAATCGAATTAGATTGCGTCAACCTGATGGCGCTTCAGTCTCCGGTGACCCAAGACTTGCGGCTACTCAGTGCAATCATGCAGCTGGTGCGAGATCTGGAGCGCATCGGTGACTATGCCGAAGATTTAGGAGAAGTAGCCATCAAGCTGTTCCCCTATGCCCCCCATCCCTGCATGGATCGCGTCCAAACCATGTCTGATCGCTGTCGCGCCATGCTAGCCATGAGCCTGGTCGCCCTGTCTGATTTGGATGCCGAATCGGGGCTAGATTTGAAACAAAAAGACGATGCCGTCGATTCTGACTACGAAGATGTCTACAACTTGCTGGCCCGCCAAACCAACATTCAGGGATCAATTGAACCGACGATCCTGATGGTGCTGGTAATTCGTCACCTAGAACGGATGGCCGACCATGCGACGAACATCGGCAAGCGGGTGGCTTATATTGTGACGGGGTAGAAAGTAGGTGACGGGGCGGCAGTAGGGTCGATTTTTTCTGGGTATCCTGACAAAATTTGACACTTTACACTCAATAGGAAAGTATAAGTACAGTGGGCACAATTACAGTGGACACAGTGGAGCCTCATGGTTTGCAAAAGTCGTCGATTTTTTTGCATCTTGGCTTCATCAACCCGTCCTGCGTTTACTGTCGTTGACCTGCGGCCGAGTCGTTCTGCAATTTGATCTAAGGCTCTGGTGCTCGAAATTAGACGTTCGAGTCATGGTTTATGGATGCAGCTAAATCCTTTAAAAGATTTCTTAAAGGGTTGACCACATGCTTAGAACATAGCCAATGTTTGAGCTGAGATCTGAAGCGTTGAATGACTTCGTAAAGCGTTGGTTGGGGCGATTTTCTACAGTCAGTCTGGCTCAAACCCTCATGTCTAATATTTGCCCAATCGATCGATTCTGAGTCTTTGGGGCAGAGCTATGACGAGGTGATACGACGGGGTTAGTCCAACCTCGTCAGGCTGGCGGGGAAGCTCCAAACTCTGCGAACTGGTTCAGACGAGTTCGTAGAGTTTAGCGGCAGAGAGCAGGGGCGAAACCAGTCATAACAAGGATCAATCGCTACATGGAATTCACAATCGCATCACTGTTAGCTAACTTCCCAGATGATAAGCTGGTCGCTCCTAAGGCGCTAGAGAAAAAACTCAATTGCGAAGATGAACAAAGTCTCCGTCGCTTGCAGATTGCCTTAGATGCTCTCGAAAAAATTGGCGTTTTAGTCAAAGAGCGCGGTAAATATCGGCGGGTATTTGAAGACGATGTCGTAGAAGGGAAGCTGCGCTGTTCGAGTAAGGGGTTTTGTTTTGCGATTCAAGATGTGGAAGGGTCGGAAGATATCTACGTCCGTGAAAGTCAGCTGAATACAGCCTGGAATGGCGATCGCGTCCTCGTCAAAGTAACCAAAGAAGGCAGTCGGCGGCGCAGCCCAGAAGGGGAAGTGCGGCTGATTTTGGAACGAGCCAATTCGTCGGTGCTGGCGCGGGTGAAGAAGCTAGAAACGGGTATCTACCAAGCCATCCCGCTCGACGATCGGCTGCTGTTTGAACTAGAGCTAAACCCTGACGGCGAACCGTTAGAAGAGTCTGTCGATCAGTTAGTCCATGCCGAAATCTTGCGCTATCCGCTGGGGCAACATCCGCCCATTGGCCGTGTGGCGCGGATTTTGGGTAGCGATGCCCAATCGGCATCGGATGTGGTGATTGTGTGCTGCAAACACGACCTGCCGTCGAATTTCTCCGATGTGGTATTAGATGCCGCCAAAGGATTACCGACAAAGCTGCGCAAAACCGATCTGAAAAAGCGGCTAGATTTACGCAGTCTGGCCACCATTACGATTGACGGGCCAAGCCATCCCCAAAGCCCCGCCATCGACGATGCCCTCAGCCTAGAGCGAGTAGACGAAGACACCTGGCGCTTAGGGATTCATATTGCCGATGCGGCCTATTATGTAGCGCCGCGATCGCCCCTCGACCTAGAAGCTCAAAAGCGCGGCACCTCCGTCTTTTTGGGTGAAGTCGTCGTGCCGATGCTGCCCGAACAGCTGCACCGCTGCTGCTCATTGCTGCCTGGAGAAGATCGCCTCACCCTGTCGGTCTTGATCATGATCAGCACTGATGGCGAAGTGCAAGCCTTCGAAATTCAGCCCAGCGTGATTCAAGTAGACCACCATTTAGACTATCAGCAGGCGCAGGCCGTACTCCAGCGCCATCAGCCCGCCGCTGCTGAAGCCGCCCGCTATCCGCTGCCCTCGTTGGCTGACCTGAAGGCACTAACGCCCGTGTTTGAGCTGGTCGATCAGCTGTTTGCCATGAGCCAAGCGGTGCGTGACCAGCGGCAGCAGCGCGGTGCCTTTGACCTCAACCTGCCTGAGAGCATCTTCCCCGACGAACACAACCCAGAGATGGGCAAGTTCCTCTCCACCAAGTTTCAGTACGACGATGAAGGCGAACTGGGCGCGATGGTGGTGTCTGCTGTGTTGCCCGCGCGCTCAATTGTGACCGAGCTGATGCTGCTGGCCAACCAGCTGGTGGCCTCCCATCTCCAGTCGTTGCAGCTGCCTGCCATCTATCGCCTGCACCGCACTCCCGACCCCGCCGACGTGCAAGAGCTGATTAAGCTGGTCAGCAATATGGAAATTGAGTACCAGCTCGAAGAAGAAGACGTCGTGCATCCGCGCGATTATCAGCGGTTGACCCAGCTATTTGCCGAGTCGAAGGCCGAGCGGGTGCTGACGTATTTGCTGCTAGAAACCCTAAAGCCAGCGGTCTATAGCACCACTCCCGGCACCCACTTCGGCCTGTCGCTCGACGAGAGCTACACCCACTTCACCTCACCCCTGCGTCGCTATCCCGACCTGCTCATGCACCGTGTCCTCCATGCCATGTTTGAGCATGGCCGCGATCGCCGCACGACCCGCTCGAAAGAATCAGTCGATTTGCGCAGCAGCGATTCTCACGGCCATGTGACCTGGAGCGTGCTGCCACCCGAAGTGCACCAAGAGCTAGAAGAGCAGTTCAACAGCATCGTGATCTACCTCACCGAGCAAGAAAAGCTAGCGCAAGAGGCCGAAGCCGACCTAGAAGGGCTGAAAAAAGCCGAATACATGCAG
>CASBQJ010000468.1 GCA_949127705.1 Synechococcales cyanobacterium PMM_0085 | reverse complement strand
TTCGGCAAAGGTCAATGCGTCTTGGCTGGTGCCAATCTTCCCTTCTGCTTGGGCCACCTGTAGGGCTTCTAGGAGTTGCCCAATGCAAGGGCCAGCAGGGATATGCAGGGTGGTCATCAGGTCGCGTCCTGTTAGCAGCGGTGAAGGATGGGCAACCGGATCGGTGGCGGTCAGAAACCGGTTGCACAGAGGGGCGATCGCCTCCTGGTTCAGCCCTCGGGCGACAGCTAATACGGCCAGGGCAGGGAATGCGGCTCCGACGGCTTGGAAAAAGATATATTGATTTTTGCGAGAGGCTAAAAGCAGGTCGAGGGCTTCTACCTGGGGCAAGTACTTGAGTACCGTTAGCACAGACTGGACTTCGGCGCGGCTGTACTTTAAGCGCCACAGTTGGGCTTCTGCAGTCGGGAGATCAGAGTCCATCAGGCTAGCCAACTTCGCAATTCGCAGCCAGCTTCGACCCAATCCAGATGCCTTTTGCTGATCTCGCAGCCAGCCCACGAGTTCTAGACTAAAGGCCGGACAAGAGGCAGCGAGGGCGATCGCCGTTCGGTCAATATCGGCAATCTGCGCTAGGCCAGCGGCAGTCGCGCTCGGGAGCCAATGCTGTAATAACCCGTCTTCCCACGCTAGCGCCAGAAATGGTGTCCCTTTAGCCGTGCCCAATAAATAGTTCAATTCGGACTGAACCCGCTCTGGAGCAATTTCGCGCAGTAAATCCGCTAACTGACGAATTGTAGTTTGCGTATTGGGTTCTAGGACAAAGTCTAGCTGGGCGGCTTGTCGGTAAGCTCGCAGCAGCCGCAGCGGATCTTCCTTAAGATTTTCGGGGGCGATCATGCGGATTTGTCGCCGTTGCAGGTCGCCATAGCCGTGGATCGGATCGAGTAACTGCTCAGAATGGGGGTTGTAGGCGATCGCATTGACCGTAAAATCTCGCCGCTGCAAATCGGTCTCTAGGCTAGGCCCAACCTGCTGCGCAAAATCTACAGTGGCGCGCTCAAACACCACTCGGGCAATCTGGCGTTCTGCATCTAGCAGCACAAACCCAGCACTGTAATAATTGGCGATCGCTTTTGCCGTTTGAACCGCTCCTTCGGGCAACACAAAGTCTAGATCCAAATAATCTGCCCGCCTGCCGAGTAAGGCATCGCGCACGTTCCCACCCACCAGATAAGCCGCTGGCGGTAACCACTTCAAGCTGAACGACCAGGTTTGGGGCGACAGCGCAGAAGCAACAATAGAACAATCGTGAGGCAGCGTGGGTTGCAAATCTAAACCGGCCTGAAACATCTCGAAACATGTAGAAATACGGGTCAGCGGTATGGCTGGCGGCCTTAGGGCTGGCGGCCTAACGTTTGTGTCCAGTTTTGCCGCTAACGGCAGATCACCGCTGACGACTGCCAAACAGCAAGCTCTACCCGCCCACTAAGTACTGTTTTTTCATTTTGCAACATCCACTAAGGGCATTGCCTGTTTTGTTAAAACTTGCGCTAGATTAGCAGGAATAGAGCCATCTTTGCTCACTCGTTGGCTCAAGCTGCGGAGGAATCCTAGGATGTGTATTTGTATCAACTGCCAGTATGTAGACCGCTGCCTCACCTACAACGCAGTAGAACATCAGCATCAGCAGCCTCACTTAACAGAATTTCCTGACTTTGAACCTATCGAGCCAACCATCAACGTGAATATTCGTCCCAGCGATACGGACGACACGATTGAGATGGAATGGGATGTAGTCGGCTGCCTGAGTTTTGTAGAAGAACGGGGTAAATGGTCGCGGTTGCGGCCTGGAGAACTAGTGCCGACTTGAGCGGGCTACGACTTGGAAGAGGCAAAATGGACAGGGTGCCATCCTTTAGCCCTTCATCGTGATTGCTGCGTGATCGCTGCCTGCATGACCTACTGTTTGAACCCGACCTGCCAGAACCCGACCAATCCGGGTAAGGCTCTATTTTGCCAAAATTGTGGCACGAAGCTGCGATTGGGCGATCGCTACCGCGCGTTGGCGGTGATTGGGCAAGGCGGCTTTGGCCGAACGTTTCTGGCCGTGGATGAACAGTATCCGGACTGCCTCAAACTGGAAGCAGCTGAATTGCCTGAACGGTCGAAAGCTCCAGCGGCTCTGTCTTTGAGCCGAGCCGATGCATTGATCCCCCTAAAAATTGAAATTCCTCCGGCAGCGTTGTGTGTGATCAAGCAGTTTCTGCCGTTGGGGCAGGGGGATCTGCGCAAAGCCATGGAGTTGTTTCGCCAAGAAGCCGAGCGGCTAGACTGCCTAGGGCAACATCCTCAAATTCCTCGGTTGTTGGCTCACTTTGAGCAAACCGACGGCCAATATCTGATCCAAGAATTTATCGACGGGCGTAATCTGGACGAACTGCTAGCGGCCAAAGGTGCCTTCAACGAAACTCAAATCCGGCACCTGCTCAATAGCCTGCTACCGGTACTGGACTTCATTCACAGCCAGAGCGTGATTCATCGTGACATTAAGCCAGAAAATATTATTTTCTCTACTCCCGCTCCCCCCTCTCTCTTTCTGGTAGACTTTGGCGCTTCCAAATATGCCAGTACAACCGCCTTAGCGCGGACGGGCACCATGATTGGCAGTGCGGGCTATGCGGCTCCTGAGCAGGTGATGGGCAAAGCCGATTTTGCCAGCGATTTGTATAGCTTGGGCGTTACCTGCATCCATCTGCTGACGGCAACCCATCCGTTCGACTTGTATTCGGCTAGCGAAGACGGTTGGGTGTGGCAAAACTACCTAACTCAGCCCGTTAGCGATCGCCTCAGCCAAATTCTCAACAAAATGCTGTGCCGGGCCACCAGCCAGCGCTACCACACGGCCTCTGAGATCATGGGCGACCTCAAGCTCAACTCTACCCCGATTGTTCGCACGGCTGCCCGCGTTCCCTTGGGGATGGCTAGCCGCCGATCAGCGCTGGCTCTGCGGGCAACGGAATCGCGTCTCACGCTTGCTTCCTCTGCCCAAACTTGGCGCTGTGTTCGCGCATTGACTGGGCATGAGGGTGTGGTTACCACTGTCGCCGTCAGCCCAGATGGGCGATTGCTGGCGAGTGGCAGCACCGATAAAACCATCAAGCTATGGAGCCTAGAAACTGGCGACTTGCTGCACACCTTTGGCGGGCGATCGCTGCGCCACCGAGGGCACAGCGATCGCATTAGCACCCTTGCCTTTAGCCCCGACAGCCTAGAGCTTATAAGCGGCAGCGACGACTGCACTTTAAAGCAATGGGATATCAGCACGCGGCGGCTGATTCGTACCCTGTCTGGCCACAGCTGGCTAGTCTCGTCGATATCAATTAGCCAAAATGGCCAGGTGTTTGCCAGTGGCGGCGGGGATGGCCAAATTAATTTGTGGAATTTGGAGACCGGAGAACGGTTGGCGACGTTGAGTAAGCATCGCGATCGCGTCAGTACGCTGCGGCTCAGCCCGGATGGGCAAACCCTGGTGAGTGGCAGCTACGACAAGACCATCCGCCTCTGGGATCTGCGGGGCGATCGCCTGATTGATACGCTGCGAGGGCACAGCGACCGAATCAGCGCTCTCGTGCTCACGCCCGATTGGCAAACCTTAATCAGCGCAGGCTGGGATAAAACCCTGCGGTTTTGGCATCTGGGGCGTCAGGAACAGGGGCGATCGCTCCTGGCGCACAAAGATTTCATTACTTGCCTTGCCCTTGATCCGACTGGGACGTTGCTAGCCAGTGGCAGCGAAGACAACCGAATTCGGCTGTGGGAACTGGCTCCCAATGATCAAGGGGTGGTTTGTCTGACGGCGCGTCCACTAACGCTACCGGGGTCTTGGTCGGTAACAGCGATTGTTTTTAGCCCTGATGGGCAAAGTCTTGTCAGCAGCAGTGCCGATGAAACTGTCAGAATTTGGGTGAAAGATCAATCATGAATCCGCTTGAATTGTTTGCAGCTGTAAAAACGACACCATTTGCTCTAGACCGCGCTGAATGCGGCGAGTGACCGTCATGGGGCTGACGCCAATCCGTTCCGCTACTTCTTTGCGAGAGAGATCGCTGAAGAAAACAAATTCGATTGCGGCCCTTGTTTTATCTTCGAGTTGGTTGAGGGCGCGCTGTAGCTGTTGACGGTCTTCTTCGAGCCGCTGCATGGCCTGGTAGCGGGCATCGGGCAGCGTTTCGCCCAAGGTGATAGAAGAATCTAACTGTTGAACGGTCGCATCTAGGCTTAGCGGCAGCCGATTGCGGATAGCAAGCCTAATTTCTCGCCATTCTTGAACATCAATCCCTAGTTCTTCGGCAATTTCGCTATCCATGGGTTGCCGTCCGCTTTCTTTGGCTAGCTCCAGCCGAACGCGTTGACCTTCTTTTTGTAAATCTTGCCAGCGCCGAGGGACTTTGACCGTACTGCCGCGATCGCGCAAAAAGTGCAGCATTTCACCGCGAATGTAGGGGACTGCAAATGAGCTGAATGCACATCCTTGAGCCGGATTAAAGCGCTCAATTGCCCGGATTAGACCTAAATAGCCAATTTGCTCTAGATCTTCATACGGTTCGGCACATTGGTGGCTAACCCGATGAGCAATTTTGCGAACCAAACCCGCATTGAGCCGCACCAAGTGATTGCGAGTGGCAACGGAGGGATTTTGCTGATATGCCATCAACAGTTCCATACTGTGGGAACGAAGGGAGGATTGAGTAGCCGTCATTGGGGGATACCTATGCTCTAGATGTAGGCTTATTGTCTGCACTTACTGGGTATGAAACCATCGTTATTCCACGGGTATGAAAGAGGGGTACCTTCAAAGGTTCAGCAGAAACACGGAGCTTTTCCTCCGTGAGAGACAGTCCGTAAGAGACGGAAATACCGGTGCAGAGCAAGTTATACGGTTTAACCTTGGATGGTAAGAGCGATCGCTATCTGAGTTAAATCCCTTAGAATCGATTCAGTCAGTCCGATTCAGTCAGTCCGAATCAATCAGTACACCTAGATCTGCTGTACAAACTATCCTCTTTTGCGAGATAATTTTTATATGAGCAATACCAGTAACTTTCGGACAGCCCTGCGCGAGGCCAAAACTCAGGCGCTAATTGGGCCAAATGTAATTCGCAATGCGCTCCCTTTCTTGGGTGGTGGCTTAGTTTTGACAGCCCTGGGAACCTACGGTGGGCTGGGCGTGTTGCAAACCAACCCCGGCATTTTTATGCCAACCTTCTTTGCTGCGCTGGTGGCAGAGTTAGTGCTTTATTTTGTGGTACGAGGCGTCGCCGAAAAGGGTAACAATGCTCTAGCGTTGCCTTTATTGGCAACCTATAGCCTGCTGTCGGGATATACCCTCAGTGGGATTGTTTATACGGCGTTGGGCTCACAAGGCGTCGGGATTGCGGGCGTTGGAATTGCTGCCCTGGCTTGCGGTGTCACGTTTATTGTGGCTCGACCCATTGGCTCTAACCTTTCTGACCAAGACGGAATGGCGCTAACTAAAACCATTCAGTTGGCCATGATTGCGTTAATTGTGGTGGTAGTCGCTCAACTGCTGCTGTCTTTTTTTGGAATTTATACACCGAGCTGGCTAGAAATCGGAATTTCTGCCTTTGGGGTGTTTTTATTCGCTGGAGCAGCGGTAGTAGATTTCTTTTTACTACCTCGCGTTTACCGAGATGATCAGTATCTTCCGGCAGCGCTGTCGATGTATTTGACCTACATCAATTTGTTTATTTTCATCCTGCGTTTGCTAATCGCGTTTAATCGAGATTAGGCCACACTTCATCATTCCAAAAAAAGAGCATCCCAAAAAAAGAGAGCTGCAAACATTTTAGGATTGCAACTCTTTTTTTTAGGCTTTTTAGGTTTTTTAGGTTTTTGATTTAACGCGTCCCTCAGCCCTCATCGTTCTTGTCTAGTGGCGGCACAGGGTCATATCCACCCGGATGTAGCGGATGGCAGCGAGTAATACGTCGAAGGGCAAGCCAGCTGCCTTTAACCGCACCAAACCGGGCGATCGCCTCCATGGCATATTGAGAGCAGGTGGGATAAAACCGACAGGTGGGCGGAGATAGGGGCGAGATCAGCACCCGATATGCCTGAATTAACCCAAGCAAAACGACTTTCATGCGATCGCCTCAACGGTAATAGCAAACCATAGGATTTTCATCCTAAGCGTTTGATCACAAACTTTGAATCAGCGCCGTAGATCTGGACTCAGTTTCAAAATCTACACAGTCAATAGCGGCTTCCGACAAGGCGCTATCAGGATGAACGGTGCACTTAAGATGATAATCGCCTGTGAAAAATCGGCAATCGGCGCAAGGAATTTTGTGTAGCTGTTCTACGTTTTTTAGGCCATCTCGCATGGCGGCTAAAACACTCCAGCCTGTTAACGCCACAATGATCCAGGCGCTGCTAAAGCAAATGGGCACCAGCAAACTGTGGATTAAGCCAATGACCCAGTGGATAGCAATGTAGAACAATTGGAACATGGCAGAGCATCCAGATTAGAGAAAAGCAGGCAAATTGCAGAGATCCAGATTACAGAAAGATCAACAAAATTGAAACCGCAGTTCAAGTTGATTGCTGATGGTATAACTCTACTCTTTGTATCTCTAGTCGTTACAAATATCCTTATAAATAAAGATAGAGCAATTTGTGCCCCTGAAGCTGATTGAAACATTTTGTCAACCTCTGGTGCGCCCTCCTATAGAGATGGTTTCACTGTGGTCTTCCTGCGGGCAGGTGAGTCAGAGGGAGGAGGACGGTTGAGACTGGACTGGTGTACTGTCTGAGGAGTTTTCCACTGAGGGCTTGGGGTTGCGTGCGTTCAAACTCCCAAGCCCTCAGCATCTTCAACACCTCGTAGAGGAAACGCAGCCCATGCCGCTACATCAAAGTTCGGGACGCTGGCGGATCGGATTGTCGCTGGCGCTGGTAACGGCTACTCTGTGGGGCGTATTGCCAATTGCTCTCAAGGTGGTGCTGCAAGCGGTGGATGTGTACACCGTGACTTGGTTTCGGTTTTTGGTATCGTTTGGCCTGCTGGGGCTGTTTTTGGCGGCGCGTGGGCAGCTTCCTACTTGGGGGCAAATGCGCAAGGCAAAGCTAAATCTGTTGGCGATCGCCATTCTGTTTCTGGCGCTCAATTACGGTCTGTTCTTGCATGGATTAGATCAAACCTCGCCAACCAACTCCCAGGTGATTCTTCAACTGGCTCCTGTGTTCTTTGGGATGGGGGCGCTGGTGGTGTTCAAAGAACGCTACACACGCCGCCAATGGATAGGTCTGGCAATCTTGGTTCTGGGCTTAACTCTATTTTTTGATGCTCAAATTAGCAACTTGCTGTCGGCTCCTGCGCCCTATTTACTGGGGAGTGGGCTGCTCGTCCTGTCGGCGATCGCCTGGGCAGTGTATGCCTTAGCTCAAAAACAAATCTTGACGGTGCTGTCGTCGGGTCAAATTATGTGGATCATTTATGGTGGCGGCATTCTGCTGTTTTCGCCTGCCGCCGCGCCAGCGCAGCTGATTAGCCTAACCCCATTACAGTGGTCTATGCTGCTCTTTAGTGCCTTAAATACGCTGTTGGCTTACGGAGCATTTGCCGAAGCCTTAGACCACTGGGACGCTTCGCGGGTCAGCGCTGTGCTTTCGCTCACGCCCATTATGACGTTGGCGTCTGTCTTTGCGGTTTCTCAGCTGCTGCCGTCGCTGCTTTTGCCAGAGCCAATTACGGCTATGAGCGTGGCGGGAGCTACGTTGGTTGTAATTGGCTCATTGGCGATCGCCCTAGGTCAACACAGGTCTTAAGCGACTACCGCTCTAGGGGTATTCGCAGGGCGAGCAGAACTGGAAGAAAGAACGAAACTCCGCCCGGAATACTGTACTTTGTGGGATGATAATTAAAGGCATTCAAATTGTTGTTTAGACTACAGGAAGTCTCCCTATGGCACTTCGACTTGGTGATATAGTTCCTAACTTTACGCAAAAGTCCACAGACGGCGATATCAATCTCTACGACTGGGCTGGTGACAGTTGGGTGGTATTATTTTCCCATCCCAAAGATTTTACTCCGGTTTGTACCACTGAGTTGGGTCGAGTGGCCTACCTCAAGCCCGAGTTTGACAAGCGCAACGTCAAAGTGATCGCGCTCAGCGTGGATGACGTTGATTCTCACAATGGCTGGGTCGGCGATATCGAAGCGACTCAGGGCACGAAGCTCAACTACCCCATCCTGGCTGATCCCGATCGGGTAGTGGCCGATCTGTACGACATGATCCACCCTAATTCCAATGCGGCCTTGACGGTGCGAACCGTGTTTGTGATTGACCCTAACCGAAAATTGCGGCTGTCTCTCACCTATCCCCCTAGTGCGGGACGCAACTTTGACGAAATTTTGCGAGTGATTGATTCCTTGCAGCTGACTGATAACTACAGTGTGGCTACTCCGGCCGATTGGCAGGACGGGGATGATGTTGTCGTTGTGCCAACGATTTCAACTGAAGATGCTAAACAAAAGTTTCCCAAGGGTGTGACTGAGCTGCGTCCTTACCTGCGGATGACTCCTCAACCCAATAAGTAAGCCCCTATCGGCCTAACTTGCAGCCCACCAATCGGCTGTTCACGGCTGATCTAAGATTTAGATCTCAAAAACTTTTAATAAAGTAGGGGTAAAAAGTAGGGGCGTTTCGTGAAACGCCCCTACTTTTTAAGGGAAATGTATCGATTTTCTGGCAAAGATTAATTATTTCTGCAAACTAATGAGAACTCTGCGAAATAATAGTCCTATTTTTTGAGCCAAGCGGTAGATTGATTTCAGATGGATTGATGGTGCAACGTTGTCACTATGGCTCAAAGCCTTGAGAATTTAATCGCAGAGCGAAATTTGTTGGATTTGGCAAAGCAAGGTGATGCAGGGGCGATCGCGTCGCTACTAAACCGCTCGCTCAAGCCAAAGGGGATTGCCGTGCAGGCGAAACTCGACCCAGATTGCCTACACCTGTTGCTAGAGAGCAGCCAAGTGCCGTCGCAGGAGTGGGTGCCCTTCCTTCAACAGGGGATCACGAATCTGGGCGTGCCCTCGATTCGAGTAGTCAAGATTTATGGACGGCAGCGGGGCACTACCCAAACGGTATGGCAAGAGGTGATTACGCTAGGGCAGCCGATCGCCTCTACCCCACCTGTGACAGATAGCAATCTGCCGGTGACTCATTTTGAGTTGGGTGGTGGGGCTGTCAACGGGCAGCAAGTGGTCATTGGCAGCAAAATTTTGCAGATCACAGGCCAAGGCGGTATTGTGACCCTGTCCCCTCAACGCAAGCCGCCGCTGCTGAGAAGCAGAGAGGCTCCCAGCCCTAGCGCGTCGTGTCGCCCTATTCCCGATTTGATTGATCGCAAAGAAGAGCAAGAAGCGGTGCTGACGGCGCTGAAGCAATCGATCCCAATTGAGTTTTATGGGGTCGCTGGGGTCGGGAAAACTGCCCTGTTGCGATCGCTAGCCCATCACCCGGCAATGCCCGCGATTGCCCCCGATGGCATTGTCTACCGTGCTGTTGGCCAGCAGCCGGTCGAAGATTTGTTGCAGGCCATATTTAACGATTTTTTTGAATACGACGGCGGTCTGCCTCAGCGCCCAGCCGACGAGGAGATCTGGTACGCCCTGCGAGGCAAACAGGTATTAGTCCTGTTGGACGATGTGCGTCTGGCACGGCAAAGTCTGGAACCACTGTTGAACGACTTGCCCAGCCTCCACTTTATTCTGGCGGCTCCCGAGCAACAGCTATGGGATGACAGTGTGAGTACGGTGTTAACGGGGCTGCCGCCCTATGAAGCGGTGGTGCTGCTCGATCGATACATTGGCGGTGTAATTAGCCCGCAAGAGCATCCTGCTGCTGAAACCCTGTGCACGCTCTTGCAGGGAAATCCCTTGCAAATTGCGCAGGTGGCGACGCTGGTACGTGAGCAAGGTGAATCATTTGCCACGCTAGTCACCCAGATTCAGGCCGGGGAAACGCCCGCAACGATGATTTTGCAGACCTGTGCAGCCTTGCCCGAAACTGAGCGGCGAGTGCTAGCGGCATTGGGCGTGCTCGGAGAGACCTCTGTGCAAGCGCATCATTTAGGCGGGCTGGTGGGCACCTCTAATCTTCAGCCCGTGTTAGCCACTCTGGCTCATCAAGGGTTTATTGTGACCAATGGTATCCGCTACACCCTGGCTGGCAATTTATTGGTGCCGCTCCGCCAGTTTTGGGATTTGAGTCAGTGGGAGCAGCCGATTGTTAGATACTTCTTGAACTGGGCACGGCAGCATGTTCAAGTGAGTGGGGCGCTGGCTCAGGAATCGAACCTGTTGACGGATGTGGTGCGTTTGGCGGTTCAAAAAAGCCAGTGGGCCGAAGTTGTGCAATTGGTGCGGCTGACGGAGGGAGCGATCGCCACTAGCGGTTATTGGGGGACTTGGGAACAGCTGTGGCAGATGGGGCTACAGGCAGCAGAGAACGTGGGCGATCAAGCGACGATCGCCCACGCTTGGCATCAATTGGGTACCCGGGCCCTGTGTTTAGATGACACCTTTACCGCCCATACGTACCTGACTCAGGCGCTGCACCTGCGCGAAGCCATTGGTAATCAGACAGGGGTTGCAGCCACCCGCCACAACTTAGGGCTATTACTTGCGCCGACCGCTCAGCCGCCCCAGTCTCTAGCGACCGAGCTGCAACTGCCTTCTCAGTCACGAGCGGCGGCTCAGTTGCAGCCCTTGCCGCCGCTGTTCGCCGATCCGGTGCCGTTGGCGGGTGCGTCATCTTTAAACGCGCCAGAGCCAGCTCGACGATCGTCGGCAGTGCTCCCCATTGTGCTGACGACAGCCCTATTTTTTGCAGTGGGCGGCTTTGTGGCGATGCAGATGTTCAAAACCAGATCCCAATTTGTGCTCACCTCTGACCGTCTGGATTTTACCAGTCAGGCTTTGAACACAACCAGTTCTGGTCAAACCCTAACGCTGCAAAATACGGGCGACAAAGCCCTGTCTCTGGGCAGCATTACCCCGACTGGAGCTAACCCAACTGATTTCCAGGTGACCGAGGAATGTACAAAGGCTCCGTTGCCGCCTAGCCAAACCTGCAGCGTACAAGTTACCTTTACGCCCCAGTCGCAAGGCGATCGCATTGCTGACTTAGCCATTACCAATCGTCAAGGACAGGTGCAGCGCAGCGTACCGCTGAAGGGCAGCAGCCCCATGAGTTCAGCAGGCGGCAATACCGGGAATCCCCTCAACCCACAGCAGCCCGACAATGGCAATCCGACGGTAACGCTCAGGCTAGAACCCGGTACTATCGATTTTGGCGATCAGCTGATCAATCAACCCGGTAAGGCTCGACCGATTGTGTTGGCGAATGACAGTTTGGTGCCCGTCACCATTCAGCGGCTGCAGCTGGCAGGCGCGGCTCAAAACGAATTCCAGTTTGACCAGCAATGTACGGGTGGGGCGCTGGCTCCGGGGCAAAGTTGCCCGATTCAGGTGAGCTTTCAGCCCGTGATTCAGGGCGATCGCCCCGCCACTCTAGAAATTTTTGACACCGCAAATCGCCGCTGGAATGTGCCCCTCCAGGGCAATGGCGCAGCTGCAGCACCCCAAGTGCCCCGCCTGAGTGTTACCCCAGGTAGCTATGATTTTGGCAGGCAGCCAATTAATGCGGTCAGCCGGTCTCAGACGTTCACGATTGCCAATCTGGGTGCACAGCCGTTGGTCATTGAACGATTTAGCCAATCGGGGGCTAGCGAATTTAGGATTGTCAGCAGCTCCTGCCAAGCGGGTGCCCTTGCCCCTAATCGCACGTGTCAGATTGGGGTGACCTTCTATCCTCGAGATCAGCGCGATTTCAGCGCTACTCTCCGCGTTTTGAGTAATGATCCCCGAGGCGCAACAGATATATTCTTGAGCGGTAGAGGGACGCGGCCCGTCGCTGCGGGCATGAGCGTCAACCCCACGGCTCTCAACTTTGGTGCGATCAATCTAGAAAATTCTAGTGAGCCACGAGCCGTAACGATTAACAACACAGGTTCCGCACCGCTGCTGCTGGGGGATATTCGCGTGAGTGGGAATAGAGACTTTGTGAGCGATCGCAATACCCCTATGGGTGCCACCTGTTCTAATATCACGCTGCAACCCGGCCAAAATTGTGGCTTCAATGTGGTCTTTTTGCCTCAGGTAGAAGGCGATCGCACCGCTCAAATTACCATTCCTAGTGATAGTCCCAACAGTCCAGCGACCGTTACTTTGAGCGGCAGGGGCAATCTTCAGCAGCTCCCGGCACTCTCCATTAACCCGTCTAGCATCGATTTTGCTAACCAAGCTATCGGCACCACCAGCGCTCCGCGATCAATTACCTTGCGCAATGGCGGCAGTGCCGCTTTACAAACTGGCACCCTCGCGTTTGGCGGTACCAATCCTTACGAATTTTCTGCATCCAACTCGGCTGATTTTGCCATCAGCTGTTCTAATATCACCCTAGCTCCGGGGCAGTTTTGCGCAGTACAGGTTTTGTTCGCGCCGCAAGAGGCCGGATACCGCAACGCCCAACTGATCATTCCTAGCTCTGGATCGGGTAGCCCAGCCCGCGTTACGGTCGGAGGAGTCGGCATTCCCGGCTCGTCTCCTGGCTACCCTTCGCCCGTTCCTCCGATTGGGATTGACCCCATCCGTCCCCCGGAAATCCAGCCGTTAGGGCCGGCTACTCGTCCATGGCTACCAAATTTTCAATCCCGCTAGTCTGCCTCAGTTTGGGGTTAAGGCCGCTTAAAACTCGGGTTTTAAGCTGGATTTTGGCGACGCAGAACACCGAAGGAGGGTTCACAGGGCTAAGTGGCATAGTGCGGAACGCTGATCCCCGCCAGTTGTGCGACACCTAGACTATGATTTGCCGAACATCATAGGATCGCAAATCCTTCATCCCCCTTATGGAGTATCGATATGGCTTCAGAGCAGTTCCGGCGACAGTTGCGCCGCGAAGCCGAGCAGTGGCGAGTGGACGGATTGATTCAGCCGCCTCAATATGACCGCCTGTCCGAGCAGTACCAGTTTGAATCGCTGGAGGCAGGAGCGCGCGATCGCTTTATTCTGGTGTTGCTGGGGCTGGGTAGCATTTTGCTGGGGCTGGGGATCATTACCTTTGTGGCGGCTAACTGGCAGGC
>CASBQJ010000467.1 GCA_949127705.1 Synechococcales cyanobacterium PMM_0085 | reverse complement strand
GTAGCTATTTGTGTCCACCACTAAAGCATTGCTAAATTATCTTCAACCCGTTAGAAGTAACTATCAACATTCACCCATGGCTTAAAAAGAAACCACCAGTCTGTAACCGTTGTTTCCAGGTAAGGATCTTTCGTTGCAACAAGTGTACCTGCCGTCGTTAACCCTTGCGGCTCCACCAAGCCAGCCGCGATCGCCCATTGATTTGCCCCCCGCAGCGCCCCAGCCGACAACGACAATGCCCCTAAGTTGGGTTGAGCCAAGTGCATCAAGAGCGATCGCAGATCATCTTTGTTGAGCAGATGGGTGAGCATGAGGTTTATCACTCTGTTATACGCTACAAATGACAGGCCAAACAGGGCAACGTGTCATCTTCCTCGTCGAGCACTGCCGACAACACATCAGCGAGAAGCTGGTTGGGTGTTTCCTGGGTTTGTTTGGCGATCGCCCGGTCGTGATCGGCCAAAATCTGGTCTTTGCGTTCGAGCAATTCTAACAGCGTCTCACCCTTCGTCCACGTATAGGTACGGCCATCGCGATGGTTTTGTTCGTAGGCGATCGCCTGCTGAAATAGGTCAGGATGCTCTTGTGCCAGCATCACCCATTCATATTTTCGCTGAAAGAAACAGAAATAGCACCCAGAACGCGATCGCCAGCGATAATAATCAGGCATACCGATGCCACTTTCTGCAAGCAGCCGCAGAATATCAGCCTTAACCAGTCCATGCTCCTTAAACGGAAACTTAGCTGTGATATTGGATTTCGTTGAGATGTACCCGTCGCGGTTCTCATCGGCTCGGATGCCGACATAGGTTACCACCTCATCATCCCCAACCCACTTTTCTAGAGGAATAATTTTCATCTGCTTGGTACACCAGCGCACCTGAGGAGACGGTAGCACCCCACCATAAATATCTAACCAATGGTCAAACCCTCGATCGGGTTCCAGGTAGTGAATCTTGATCTGAAGCCAATCTTCAATCCGCTTCAAGTAGGTGTAGGTTTCCGTCAGTTCCTTGTGGGTATCGCAGAAAAAATATTCAATCTCCAAATCAGGATAGTCCCGACGCATCAAGATCGCCAGGGCGGTGCTGTCTTTACCACCAGATAGACCTAGTATATGTCTAACTTTTTTCTCGCTCATGCCGACTGCCCTCGCTTCCGTTTAGTCTGCCCTACCTCATGCATAGACTCTGCATGGCTTCGGCTCAAGAGTGTTTCATTCAACTTTGCCAAAAAGCCTTTCTGAAGCCGAGGGTTATCTTTTAACTCTGGCGCATTCAACGCGTCCTTGACAAGGCGATCGAACAATTCCTCATGCTCTTCGTCAACCCAAACGACCTCATGCACTTCCTGCCCATTCGGTTCAGTTACCGTAATTCGCACCGCATCAAACCCTTTCCCTTGTCGTCTAATTTCACTCCGCAGCGCTTCCAGGTTTTGGAACCGACGCACCAAATCGCTCAGGGCAATTTCAAAGCGGCTGAAGTCTTCATCAACCCAGCCTTTGGGATGCTTATCTGCCACAATTCTGACCAATGCTTCTAGCCAATCTTTGTCTGATACATCCTCATCCACAGCTTTAGCCACAAAATGCTTCAAAATCGGATCAATGCATTGCCCGACCAAATAGCTAGCGCGAACCCGCACATCTTCTCTGAGGTTGGCCTCCTTGCTGTGAACCCCAAACGCTTCATACAATTGCTTCTGGCAATCACCCAACAAATGATCATAGGCAGTCTGAATCTCGTGAATGCACTGCACTAATCGCTGCCGAAATGCTTTTGCCGCTTGCTCGTTTTCCGCGTCTCCAGCCGTCATTGAGCCAAATCCGCAGGCTTGCGGCAGTGAAATAAACAGCAAGTCGTCTGGCTCTTGAGCTGTTTGTAGTGCCTGTAAAACCTTTAGTGCTTCTGGACTTAGGCGCTTTGTAGATCGCGTAAATTCTGGCAGTTGCCGCACAAAGCTAAATAGTGGTTTGGCGATCGCCAACAACGACGCATTCCGCACCCCTGTTGGGGTTCTAGCCTGAGGAGATTTTAGCACCGTCTCCAGCTCTCTAAAGACCTGCGATCGCAACCCCACCATCTCAAAATACTTGACCGAAAAGCGTTCTGGATACTTGACCAATAGTTCAAAGTGTTCTGGTCCCAGAATAGGAATAAAAGTGCCATCCTTATAAATTCCTACATCATCAACGTGGTATAGCAACAGCGCCGCCAGCAAAATTGGGATGGCTCCGGGCTTTACCCCATAGGGCGGTTGTTCTAACTGGTTGTACAGTTGATTGAGCGATCGCTGTCCGGCACTGGCCGACCTCAAAAACGCTTCAATGGTCTGCCAAATAGTTGTCACACCTGACTCGTCAGCAGGCGGGTAGAACCCCCACACCCCGTCCTGCTGGCGGTGAATCCCCGTCGCGTCTAGCACCGAGCCATACATCGCCACTTCAGGCCCATACCCCTCCATGCCTAAACGGGCTTGGCTAGCGCGATCGAGCATGGCTTCAATCAGCTCTCGTCTTGCTTTTGCCCCTTGAGATGTGAGTTCGCGGCGGTTAATGAGTTCATTGTTTAGCACTAAGCCCTGATGGTAGGTGCGATCGCACAGAGCTGACAATCGGGTTTGAAATTCGCGAGTATTTGGAACAGTGGTTACCTCTCCAGCAATCCAGCAGTGGTTCTGCTGCGGCGAGCCATTAAACGCCTGCTGAAGCGTGTCATCTAGCAAGCGTTCTGCATCAATCAGGCGGTGTTTGACTTCTCGCCTTGCTACGCCATCTGTTTGTAGTTCAGTGGCGGTTTTTTGGATGGTTTTGAGTGCCTGTAGCTGCTGCGCCCGAATC
>CASBQJ010000466.1 GCA_949127705.1 Synechococcales cyanobacterium PMM_0085 | reverse complement strand
TGGATATTCCATAACTCGCCTGCATCCCAACACGGGCAGCACTTGATCGTAGAAAGCAACGGCGCGTTCAAACTGATTAGTCCCAATTGAAATATGGGAAAGCATGCTGGGATTGTCGTCCATAGTCTAGCCCTCTATAGGATGGGTGAATGCGCTCAACAGAATCACAGATATAGTATCTAGTATTCTCGTACTAGTCAACCTGAATCTGACTCAGGGTTAACCAACGTGAACAGTACATCAGTTTCGCCTGACCTGGCTTGTTCGAGAGCTGAGCAGTCCCCTCAGCGTTAGCAATAGCGACAATTAGCGATACATTGAGAGCGATCAGTAAAATTGCCGACTGCACTTAATCTTGACGTTATTCTCTCGCACAACATCATGTTTCCACTTATTGCGGCTGTTCTGGTTGTCCTGATTGGTTCGTCGATTTGCTCTAGCGTAGAAACGGCTTTATTTTCTGTTTCTACCCTAAAAGTTAGGCAAATTGCCCAGTCTAACAATGCATCGGCGATCGCCCTGCTGGCAATTCGAGAAAAGATGAATCGGCCGATTACAACTCTAGTGATATTGAATAACTTGTTCAATATCATTGGCAGTATTGCAATTGCGGGGCTTGCGGATGTGGTTTTAGGAGACGCATTACTAGGGGCGTTCTCGGTACTGCTTACCTTTTTAATTATTGTTTTCGGTGAAATCATTCCCAAAACATTTGGTGAGCGCAATGCCATGCGGCTAGGTCTATTTGCAGCATTGCCGGTAACGGCGTTGACCTTTGTGTTTACCCCGCTAGTTTGGATCATGGAAAAGGTGACCGCTCCCTTTACCAAAGGAGTGAGGCAGCCCACGACCAACGAAGCTGAAATCCAATTTATGGCTAAAATTGGCCATCAAGAAGGGGAGATTCAAGCCGACGAGGCCGAAATGATCCAGCGGATCTTTCGGCTGAATGATTTGACAGCGGTTGACTTAATGACGCCGCGCCCCACTCTCACCTATTTGCCTGGAGCGTTGACCTTAGACCAAGCCAGAAATGACATTATTGCGTCTCAACATACGCGCATTGTGATTACAGGTGAAACCATTGATGAGGTGATTGGGATTGCCTTGAAAGCTGAGCTATTGGCCGCAATTGTAGAAGGCCATAGCCAGTGGCAGATTGCTAGCCTAGTGCGCGCCGCTCGGTTTGTGCCTGAGCTAGCCCGCGTCGATAAATTGCTGAAGACGTTTCAAGAAAGCCGTGAACATTTAGCTGTGGTGGTCGATGAGTATGGCGGCACCTCGGGCGTGATTACCCTAGAAGATGTGCTAGAGGTGCTGACGGGTGAAATTGTAGATGAGACGGATCAAAGTGTTGATCTACAAGAAATTGCCCGTCGCCGCCGCCGCAATATGTTTCAACAGTAGGCTAGTGGTCTGAGGCGTAAATCTGCCTACCGTTCGTAGTGCAGGCTTCCAGCCTGCGCGGGCAAGATGCCCGCCCTACGGTAGCTAAACTTGCGCCGTCTTCTACTAGTGCGATCGCCCTTGCCGTGACTCCTAGTGCCAGCAAGTCACTCCCACTGGGAGTCATGGTATAGATTGCTTGCAAGCGGGACGCTTGCACTACGGGATACAGATGCCTGGGTGTAATAGGTCAATGAAGGATAACAATAACAATAATGGCAGAGCAAAATCCCACTTCACTGGCAGACCTAACGCCCGCAGAATGGAACGCTACACCAGAGAGGGTGCAAGGGTTGATCACATCTCTGATGGCTGGCGGCGGTGACTCTGGTACTCCTAACTCCTGCTATGAGCAGATTGTGTCTGCCACCCCAAACGGCATTTTTGTGGTGGATTGTCATTACATTTATCAGGTGGTTAATCCGGCCTATCTGGCCTGGTATGGGAAATCGTCGGCCGATCTGATTGGGCGATCGCTCAGCCAGATTCTGGGTTCTGAGTCGTTTCAAACTGACGTGAAGCCCCATCTCGATCGCTGTCTAGCAGGAGCAGTGGTTCACCAAGACGGGTGGTACGACTACCCGCATGGCCGCAAATTTGTCGATATTGTCTATACCCCTTACACCGAATCAGACGGCACGATTTCAGGGGCGATTGTCAATATTCGCGATCTAACGTCGCTGAAACAGGCTCAACTCGCGCTCACCAATCGTGACCATCGCTTTCGCACGCTGTTTGAAACCCTGCCCATTGGGATTTTAGTCACCGACACCAGCGGTAAGTTAATTGAAATTAATCCAGCCGCAGAGCAAATTATTGGCATTTCTAACAGCGACCTGCACCGCCGCACCTATGAGTCGCCCGACTGGAATGTCATTCGCCCTGACTTTACCCCGATGCCGATTACCGAATATGCCTGCTATCGGGCGGCCAAAGAGAACCGCCTGGTCGCCAATGTAGAAATGATCGTGGTGCGACCCCAAGGCGATATGAGATGGGTGAATGCCAGTGCCGCCCCGATTCCATTAGACGACTATGGTTCAGCTCTCGCTTTTGTCGATGTTACCGATCGCAAACAGGCTGAGGCGGCTCTCTACCAGCGAGAACAAGAATTTAAGGCATTAGCCGAAAACTCTCCTGATATTATTACCCGCTTTGATCGCAGTTTTCGTCATCTCTATGTCAACCCGGCGGTAGAGGTCGCCACCGGGCTAGCGCCTCAAGCCTGGATCGGTAAAACCAACCAAGAGCTAGGGATGCCTACCGCCCAAGTGTTGCAATGGGAGGCTGCTTTTTCCCGCGTGTTGACCACAGGGCAACCCACAATGATGGATTTTGAATTTCCTACGCCTCAAGGTTTGCGCGACTA
>CASBQJ010000465.1 GCA_949127705.1 Synechococcales cyanobacterium PMM_0085 | reverse complement strand
GGGTCAGCGTGAAACGTCCCAGCAGGTTTGGGGGCGATCGCCGCTGCCGTTCAATCTGGTTTGCAGCACCTGCGACGGCTGCACCAAATTTCCGGCGATCGCTGTGCTGTTCGCAAATACGATCGCTGTACTTTCTGCAAATAGCTGATTGCGGCCAAAATGCGTTGGTAAAACACCCTATTTCTGCACTGAACCATCAGGTAAAATTGCACCTTGAAGCGTCGCTCCAGTTAGGGTTGCCCCGTCCATCTTGGCATTGCTCAGATCGCTGTCAGCCAGGTTTGCCCCACTTAAATTGGCATTGCTCAGATCCGCATTTCTCAAAAACGCTTTAGTTAAATTTGCGCCCTCTAGATTCGCCCCAGATAAATTTGCCCCCGGCAACGCTGCCCCACTCAAATTGGCCTTGCTGAGGTTGGCATTGCTGAGGTTGGCTGTATCTAGCAGTGCTGAGCTGAGATTAGCGTTGCTGAGGTTAGCGTCGGTGAGATCAGCTCGGTTTAATTTGGCAGTGCTGAGGTCTTTCTGGCTCAAGTCTTTGCCCTTCAAGTCGCATTCAATGCAGTTTTTGGTCTCCAAAAACGTCTCACGCGGATCGGGCTTTGCACAGCTTGGGAGCAACAGGCAAAACGCCACCAGAAGGATATATCCCTGGTCTCGCCGGAACATGCGCTGCATTGATCGTGAGGCTGGCGTGGAACTAAGAGACTGCATATTTCTCATTTTCTGATCACTTTTTCTGATTACTAAAGAGGGACAAGACGGGCATAACCATAAATATTGTCAGTTTAATTACATCACTTCCATGACAAAGTTTAACGATTAGGAGCACCAATCAGGAATCGGCTCTGAATTGGGGGAATCTGAACATAGCGGTCTAAACCAGTTCTCGGAGTAAACGTTATGCCTACCGACTATGTACTCTTTATTCATGGCGTCAAAACTCGCAATCAGCAAGAGTTTCAGAGTTTTGCGACTAAGCTATTTGAGCGGATTAAGACATCTATTAACGCCCCTACTCTTACCCTGAAGCCAATTGTTTTGTTTTGGGGTGATGTGGGTATAGAAGCCCAACAAGACTTGCTTCAGGGCTTCCGCAATTCACCCACATGGGACAAGTTCTGGTTCAATAAATTTCGCTCAGAGGGAGTTTTAGAATTTGTCGGCGATGGCGCGCTCTATCTCAGCCGTCACGTGGGCGCAAAAGCGGTCAGGAAGCTAGAAAGCCAGGGGCTGTTGGGGCTGAAAGATATGGCTCAGGGCGATCGCCTGCACCTGGTGACGCATAGCTGGGGCACCGTGATCTTATTCGACATTTTATTTGCAACGCGCTGGGAAGATCCTAAATTAGATGCATCAGAGCCAGGAATTCGCCAGAGTGTAGAGCGCATCCGCAACACACTATTTGGGTTAGGAGAAAATACCCAAACTGGGATCAAGCTGGCGAGTGTGTCTACGATGGGTTCACCGCTGGCTCTGTTCAATTTAATTAATCAGGACGGAGCGAGTAGCCACGACGTAACGCCCAAATTAAAGGAATTACTGGAAGCGCTTGCCGTGCCTCGGAAACGCCCCCTGCCCTGGCGTAACTTTGCCCATCCCGGCGATCCCGTTGCCTATCCGCTAGAGGGAGTGATGCCTCTGCTGCTAGACCCCAATTACAAAAAAGATAATACGCCTAGTCAGCAGCTAGTAGAAATCCAGGATGTGTTGGTTCCGTCTAACACCTGGAAAGAGCGGCTGCTGACCCCCGTGCGGCAACAAATTCTGCCATTGCTGTTTGGCGGTGAAGCCCACGGCAGCTATTGGGAAAATCCTGTAGTCGCCCAAACGATTGCAGATGTGATTCAAAAGGCGAGTCAGAGTTAGTCGGGATGCCCTGAGCCTATTCGTGTAGAGATCGTGTAGAGACGCATTCGTGTAGAGACGCGATTAATCGCGTCTCTACGAACAGGTTCAGCAGTTGATGTAGTGTTCCAATTCCCACGGTGTAATGGCGGCGCTATAGCTGTTCCATTCCTGCTGCTTGAACGCTAGCAACGTGTTGCTAGCTGGCTCACCCAGGGTCGCCATCAGCACTGGGTCTTGCTGGAGGCATTGCATGGCTTCGGGGAGGTTGGCGGGTAGCACTTGCAGCTCGGGGAATTCGGAGCCGCGCACAAATAGGTTGCCGTCTAGCGGCTTACCGGGATGCAGATGCTGTGCCATGCCATCAAGTCCGGCGGCTAGCAAACCCGCTTGTGCCAGGTAGAGGCAGGCGGCACCGTCAATGAGGCGGCATTCGAAGCGCCCGCCTTCGGGGATGCGAATCATGTGGGTGCGGTTGTTGCCGCCATAGGAAATGTAGCGGGGTGCCCAGGTGCTGCCGGAGGTGGTGGTGCTGGCCGCTAGGCGCTTGTAGGAGGTGACAGTGGGATTGCAGAGGGCAGACAGGCCGCGCGCATGGCTGAGCACGCCCGCCAAGAATTCGTAGGCGATCGCCGATATGCCCATGCCGTCTGCCTCATCCTCAAAGGCATTCTGGTCACCCTGCCACAGGCTCATGTGCAGATGTGCCCCATTGCCCGTCAAATTACTAAATATTTTGGGCATAAAGCTAGCGGTTAGCCCCTGCTGCTCGGCCAAGCTCTTGACCATGTATTTAAAGAAAACATGGCGATCGGCAGTTACCAGCGCATCGGCATAGGTCCAATTGATCTCAAACTGGCCATTGGCATCTTCGTGGTCGCACTGATACGGCTCCCAGCCCAAGTGCTCCATGTACTCGACTAAAGTCGAGATCAAGTCAAACTGCCGCATCAAGTTGAGCTGGTCGTAGCAAGGCCGATCGGTGGTATCGAGCGCATCGGCGACCTGGTAGCTCTGTTCAGTTTTTTTGAGTAGGCAAAATTCGGCTTCAACTCCGGTTTTATACTGGTAGCCCAGATTGGCACATTGCTCTAGTACCTGTTTAAAGATCATTCGAGGCGCGGCCAAAAACGGCTTGCCCTCAATGTAGACATCGCTGGCTAACCAGCCCACGTTTGGTTGCCAAGGCAGGACGATCAGCGAGTTGGGGTCAGGGATGGCGGCAATATCGGGAGCGTCAGGACCTAGCCCCAGATTGGACGCAAACGGCGCAAAGCAGGCTCCATTCGCTTCTACGACGGCGATTTTCGCAGCGGGCACCAGCTTAGCTCGCGTTCCCCCC
>CASBQJ010000464.1 GCA_949127705.1 Synechococcales cyanobacterium PMM_0085 | reverse complement strand
TTAAATTGGCGGCGTGGCAACCAATCCCTGT
Organism: Synechococcales cyanobacterium PMM_0085; assembly: GCA_949127705.1. Classification (GTDB taxonomy): domain Bacteria; phylum Cyanobacteriota; class Cyanobacteriia; order Elainellales; family Elainellaceae; genus CASBQJ01. Next base: position 5,095 of record CASBQJ010000464.1, on the reverse strand, counting down.
AGGGGCATTGGCACTGCCATGCCCTTAGATTGGCGGCGGACAGGAGGGCATGGCAGCAGGGCATGGCAGTGCCAATGCCCCTACGGGGATTGATGTCAGGCCGCCAATTCGGGGGCATGGCAGTGCCGATGCCCCTACGGGGATTGATGTCAGGCCGTCAATTCGGGGGCATGGCGGTGCCAATGCCCCTACGGCTGCCTATATTCTGATACAGATGCTTCATCTCTACCCATTTAGCGAGAATCGCCAACGACGGTAGCGATCGCCGCAATCAAAGCCGCTGGCTCGACGGGTTTGGATAGGTGGCCTTGAAACCCTGCCTGGAGGGCGCGCTGGCGGTTGAGTTCGCCTGCATAGGCCGTGAGGGCGATCGCCTTCGGTGGTTGGGGGGCGATCGCTTGAGACTGGATAGACAGGTTAGCAAATTGAGACTGAAGCTGATGCATTAGCATATAGCCGTCCATATCTGGCATACCAATATCGCTAATCAACACATCAATGGCGGCGGGCGAACCTGTCGTGTGAACCAGGGTTTGAGCGAGCAATTGGAGCGCTGCTTGGGCAGAGGCTACCGCCGTCACCTGCAAGCCAGCCTGTTCTAAAACATAGGCAATCATCTCCCGCGAATCTTGCTCATCATCGACCACCAAGATCCGCAGATCTTGCAGATGGGTGTGGATAGGTAAGTCCACTTCCAGGCCAGAAAGTAAAGTACCCGTGGTGGCATCGGCAGTGAAACTTTGGCGTTTGGCCAGCGGTAGTCGCACCACAAACGTAGTGCCCTTACCGTCGCCAGGGCTAGCGGCCTGTACCACGCCACCGTGTAGCTCGACAATATGCCGCACAATGGCTAGCCCTAATCCCAAGCCGCCAAATCGTCGGGTAGTGGCTCCATCTTCTTGGCGGAAATAGTCAAAAATATGTGGCAAGAAGCCAGCGTCTATGCCTTTGCCTGTGTCGGTAATGCGCAGCTGCGCCTGTGCCCCAAGCTGCTCTAGCTTAATTTCGACCTGCCCCCCCGCCGGGGTGAACTTAATGGCATTGGACAACAAATTCCAGACGACTTGCTGAAGTCGATTCGAGTCGCCTAAGACCATACCCACATCCGGATCGAATACGGTACGCAGCTGAATCGACTTAGCGGCAGCGGCCAAATCAACCGTCTCCAGCGCCGCTTCGACCGTGGTCACCAAATCGACCGGGCCAACATTCAAACTCATCTTGCCTTGCAAAATCCGCGACACATCCAGCAAGTCTTCAATCAGCTGAGTTTGCAGTTTGGCATTGCGCTCAATGGTTTCTAGCGCATAGGTGGCAGTTTGGGGGTTGAGGTTGCGCGTTTGCATCAGCCGCACCCAGCCCAAGATGGGATTGAGGGGCGATCGCAACTCGTGAGACAACACAGCCAAAAATTCGTCTTTAATCCGGTTGGCCGCTTCTGCCTGAGCGCGAGCCGCTTGTTCTGCTTCGTAGAGGCGAGTATTTTCGACGGCAACTGAGGCCATCTGCGCCAACTGCACCAAAATGGCTTCATCTTCTGCAGTAAAGTCGCCCTCATACTTATCGGAGAGCTGAATTAGCCCAATCGTATGGCCATAGCGCCCGGTAAGCGGAGCGGCCAACCAGCCACGCAGGGGAGGATGATCGGCAGTCGCTGGGCTAAATTCCCGCCAGCGGGCATGGGCTTCTAGCTCAGGTTGGGTCAGCCGAATGGGATGGCCAATATGGCGAACATAGGCGTAGATGCCTGCTTCGTCGGGGTTGTTGGCAACATCTCGCCACTGCGCATATTTATTAGACAAGTGGACGGCACTAATGGCATTGCCCCAGTCTTGATGGGTGGCAACATGGGTCACCGCTTGGTGAGCGCCAATGATGGAGTAGGCAGCCTTGGTGATCGTTTGCAGCACTGCTTCTACCGATAGCAGAGAGTCCATTTCTAGGGCGGCTTCGGTTAATCCTCGCAGTTGGGCGGCATAGTGCTGCGATCGCGTCAGTAGCTGTTCTCGCTCTAGTTCAATCTCTTTAGTTCCGGTGATGTCGGTTAGCAAGCCATCCCACAGCACCGAGCCATCGGGCTGCTGTTCGGGTCGAGCCACCATCTGAATCCACTTGATGCTGCCCGACAACAAAACATACTGCCCTTCCCAATGGATCGGCTGATGGGTTTGAGCCGACGCGGCAATCAAGGCTCGCAGTTCATCAATATCGTCGGGATGCACCAGGCTCCAGAGCCGACTCACATCGGCTTGAATGGTTTCAGCATCGAGTTCAAAGAAGCTGCGGCAACCAGGGCTAATGTAGAGCATCGAGTCTGTGCCATCGGCATGCAGCAGGTAGCGGTAAATCACCCCCGGCACATTGTGTGCCAAGCGCTGGAAGCGAGCTTCACTTTGATAGAGGGCGCGTTCGGCCTGGGCTTTTTCAATCGCAGTCCAGGTGCGATCGGCGACGTCTTCAATCAGGGCAATTGCTTTGGCTGACCACAATCGCGGCTGCTCATGGTGCAGCATCAGCAGTGCCACAAACTGTTCTTGTTTGACCAAGGGTACGCAAAGCAGCGATCGCGTGTCCATGGCCGCCAACCCGGCTCGACACGCTTGGGTATATGGATCGCTCTGCACATCTTCAATCGCTACGGTTTGACCTTGCCTTAACCGCGCCACAATTGCGGGGTCGAAGGCATTGAGTCGATGCTTACCCGCAAGGCTGGCGACGCCGTTAAAGAAGTCTAAGTCAACCGTTGCATAGGTTTGGCTTAGATCAATCTCGGCGTAGCTACAGCGGCTCACGTCAAAATATTCGCCCACGACCTGCGCCATGATTTGGATAATCTCGCGAGGCTCGGGTAAATTGCGCATGGCATCGTTGAGCTTCAGCAAAAACTGTTGCCGGGTTTCTGTCAGTTTGCGATCGCTAATATCGGTAATGGTGCCCACCACTCTGACGGCACGGCCACGCGCATCGCGCACCACCATCCCTTGATCGAGCACATAGCGATGCTGCTGGGTCTGATGGCGGACGCGGTACTCTACGGCAAAGCGATCGCAATCGGCTAAGTTCTCTAGCATTTGCTGCGAGAACGCCAGCAAATCATCGGGATGAATCTGCGCAAACCACCACTCGCGGGTTGGGTCTGCCTGGTCGGGCGCATAGCCAAAAATCCGAGTCAAACCATCGGAGCACTCTACCGCATCTGTTTCCACATTCCAGTCATAAATCATGCAGTCAACGGCCGTAGCGGCGAGTTCAAACCGTTCTTTTTCCAGCCGCAATGCTTCTTCGGTGCGTTTGCGATCGGTAATGTCGTAGGCGGTGCCAAGAATTTGTTTTGGCGTCCCGGTGGCCGTGCGGCTAAATACAATTTCTCGACTGCTAAACCAGCGCCATTCGCCGTTGGCTTTGCGGAGGCGATATTCTGTTTCAACCACTTGTCCATCTGGCAAGCCGCGAAATTGCTGAACGTATGCGGGCAGCTTTTGCAAATCATCGGGATGAATCAGCTGCAAAATCACAGATGACCCCATCGCCTGAATTTGCTCGGGCGTGAAGCCCAGGTTATCTAAAACCTGACCACTGACGTAAATATTGCGTTTGTCCAGCCAGTCATATACATACAAAACTCCAGGCACCGTATCGGTGACCTGCTGCAACAAATGCTGGTGTTCTTGCAGCCGAATTTCATGGTCTTCCCAGCGTTTGACGTTGGCGTGATGGATGATGTGAGTAACGATGCGATCGCCATTGCATCCAGTTGGGGTGAATACAGGAGAATTGACCAGCTGCCAATAGCGCTGTTCTGGCTCGTGGCTGGGGGCGGCAGGCGCATAAAAGCTATAGGGCTGAGCCGGCATGGTATCGGTGATGCTATCGCGCAGCACCCGTTCAAACGACCGACGCAGGGTAGCGGTTGGGCTAGAGTCAGACTCGGTGGCAGGGTGAGGAAACAGCACCGCCATGGGGCGACCAATTAGCGCCGCCCGCTGAGTCTGGGTTGCCTGCAAAAAAGCATCACTCACCGCTACGATGGTGAGATCAGCCGTTAAGACTAAATAAGCGCCGGGTACTGACTCAAACCACTGCCGAAAGTCAGGCACGGGCGGAGTAGGAGAATAAGTCATAACAGATTCATGCCTCATGGACTGCTGCATCGCCCTGCCACATCGGCAACGATCGCAATTAGCTGAGCGGCATCCAAAGGTTTAGAGATGTGTTGGCTAAACCCAGCCGCGATCGCCTGCTGCCGATCTTCTGATCTGGCAGAGGCGGTAAGGGCGATCGCCTTGGGCATAGCAGCACGAATCGCTGGCACGGCTTTGTCATGGTCGGCTACCTGGCTTTGAATTTTGCGCCATAGCGAGTAGCCATCTTCTTGCGGCATCGCCACGTCGCTAATCACCAACTCAGGCCGGAGTTGCTCAAACTTGGCTAACGCTTCAGCCGCCGACGCCGCCGTATCGACAATGGCACCTTGCTGCGTCAGCAAAAACCGCACCAGTTCTAGAGAATCGGCTTCGTCATCTACCACCAACACCCGCAACCCTTCTAACAACAGCGAGGCAGAAGGAGGACTCAGCCACTGGTTCAATGGCTCGACCGCGACCGCCTTGGCAGTTTTTGCCGTTAATAGCGGCAGTCTGACCACAAACGTCGCACCTTGTTCAATGCCGGGACTGGCAGCATGCAGCGTGCCGCCATGCGCTTGAATGATGTGATGGGCGATCGCTAGCCCCAACCCTAACCCACCAAATATGCGCGTGGTGCTGCCATCGGCTTGACGGAAATAGTCAAAAATGTAGGGCAAAAAGTCAGACTGAATCCCTTTACCTGTATCGGTTACGGTAATTTCAACAGTGGTAGAGGTAGGGGTAGAGGTAGAAATAGTATCGGTCATCTTAGCTGGAGTGGCTGTGTTCCCGGTCGATATCGCCTTACTCTCTTGTGATAACGACAAATACACATGAATACGTCCGTCTGCCGGAGTAAACTTCACCGCGTTAGACAGGAGATTCCAAAGAACTTGCTGCAAGCGGCTGGAATCACCGAGTACCAAAATTGGGGTAGCGTTGGCCTGAGCGCTGGTCTGGTCTGCATT
>CASBQJ010000463.1 GCA_949127705.1 Synechococcales cyanobacterium PMM_0085 | reverse complement strand
GATGGCACCTTGATCGTGGTCTCGCACGATCGCTACTTTATTTCCCAAGTTGCCACCAAGATTGTCGAAATTCGCGAGGGTGAACTGGTGCTGTACCAGGGCGACTATCACTATTACCTAGATAAAGTCGCTGAAGAAAAAGAGAAAGCTAAGTTGGAGGCGATCGCCGCTGAAAAAACGGCTAAGTCTGCGGCTAAGCAATCCAAGCAAAAGCAAAAAGCAAAATCTAAGAAGGGTGGGGAAGGTTAATCATCGGAGGGGTGCGGTGGAGGGGGCATGTTCTCGACGGATAACGTCCTATGCCAACTGATTTTCTCCGGTTGAATCCGTGACAATTAAAGTTTGAATGGTATTATTGCTGAGAAAATAGTCAGTTCATTCGGTTGTTTAGGGCTATCCACATGGCACAAGCGCCAATTTCTCCAGTAGTTTTGGTCATTTTAGACGGATGGGGATATCGCGACAGTTCCGATGGCAACGCGATCGCCTCTGCCAATACCCCAATCATGGATAGCTTGTGGGCGGCTTACCCGAGAACGTTGCTGCAAGCTTCGGGTAAGAGCGTCGGCCTGCCTGAGGGGCAAATGGGTAACTCAGAAGTTGGGCATCTGAATATTGGTGCAGGCCGAGTCGTGCCCCAAGAACTAGTGCGCATCGGCGATGCGGTAGAAGACGGAACCCTGTTGAGCAATCCGGCGTTGCTTAAAATTTGTGATGCGGTTCGCCAAAGTCACGGCAAGCTCCACTTGGTGGGTCTTTGTTCTGAGGGCGGCGTGCATTCTCACTTGAGCCATTTGTTTGGGCTGATTGACCTAGCTAAAGAGCAAAACATTGCAGATGTTTGCATCCATGCCGTCACCGATGGCCGCGACACCAAGCCCACGGATGGGTTAGCCGCTATCCAAAAAATTCAAGACTATGTTGATCAAGCAGGCGTTGGGCGAATTGTTACCCTCAGCGGCCGTTATTACACGATGGATCGAGATCACCGCTGGGAGCGAACTCAGCAAGCCTATGACCTGATGACCCAGGACGGGGATGGCGATGGGCGCTCTGCCCTGCAGGTGTTGAAAGACTCCTATGCAGAGAATCTCAGTGACGAATTTGCTCGTCCTACGCGAGTTGCTCCAGGGGCGGTGGTGGCTGGAGATGGGGTGATTTTCTTTAACTTCCGCCCTGATCGCGCTCGGCAGTTAACGCAAGCATTTGTAGATCCCAATTTTGATGGCTTTGAGCGCGACCAAATTACGCCGCTCAATTTTGTCACGTTCACCCAATACGATTCTCACCTGCCGATACTAGTGGCCTTTGCCCCCCAAGACCTGACTAACATCTTGGGCGAGGTCATTGCCAACCACAAACTGCGCCAATTCCGAACGGCTGAGACGGAGAAATACGCCCATGTCACGTATTTTTTTAACGGTGGCATTGAAGACCCCTTGCCGGGTGAAGATCGGCAGATGGTACCTAGTCCGCCTGTGTCTACCTACGATTGTGCCCCGACAATGTCGGCTAATCAGGTGACCGATGGGGCGATCGCTGCTGTGGAAAAGGGCGTTTACTCGCTGGTTGTGATCAACTATGCCAACCCCGACATGGTGGGTCATACCGGCAAGATGGACGCGGCGATTCAGGCAGTTGAAGCCGTGGATGCCTGCCTAGGGCGGTTACTAACAGGCATTGGCAAGATGGGGGGAACAGCTTTAATTACAGCCGATCACGGTAATGCGGAAGTCATGCTGGACGAAGATCGAAAACCCTGGACCGCACACACCACTAATCCAGTCCCTTTCATTGTGGTAGAAGGGGAAGGTCGCAAAATTCCTGGACATGGGACTGACGTAGTGCTTCGAGAAGGCGGTTGTTTAGCAGATATTGCTCCCACTATTTTAGAGATCCTCAAACTGCCCCAGCCTGTAGAAATGACCGGGCGATCGCTGATTGAATCGGTTGGGTTTGACGTGCGGACGAACCGTACTCCCGTGCGCGTGTCTCTGTAAGGGTAAAATGAGCAATAGACGACGCACCGTCTATTCTTTACTTTTTTTCCAACCCTATGACCCCTGAAACCGTCGTTCAGGTCCTTTGGACCGTTTCTGCTGTTGGTTTAATCATTTTGGTGCTGCTGCACAGCCCCAAGGGAGATGGCTTGGGCGGTTTGAGCGGGCAGGCCCAACTGTTTACCAGCACCAAAAGTGCTGAGCAGACCTTAAACCGGGTCACCTGGATTTTGACCATTTTGTTTATTGGGCTGACGATTGTTCTAAGTGCCAAATGGTTGACGGTGGCACCCGATTTTCCAACCGCGCTGCCCTCTCCGGCGGTTTCCCCGGCGGTTTCTCCAGTTCCAGTGACGCCACCTTCTCCCGCTTTACCCCCAGGGTAAAAGCCTTCCCAGTTAAGAATTGTAAATAAACTAATTTTCAAACGGTTGTAGGGAGAAGTGGCTTGGTCACTTCTCCCTACAACCGTTTTTGCTCTTTTTATCAGTTCTTTGAGTCCTTACTGGCCATGCTCTGGCTCATAGGTAATTTGGTCAGATTCATAGGTAGACGGTTCAACGTGAATGTTGATGCGCACCGGGCTAAATTGGGTTTCTAGCGCTTCCTCCACGGTTTCTGTAATTTGGTGGGCTGTTTCGACCTCGACTGCGTCTACAACTAGATGCATTTCGATGAATACCTGTCGCCCAATTACGCCCCTAGAAGCAATCTGATGGCAGTTGACCACTCCCGGCACCTGCATCACAATGCCATGGATGGCCTCGGGAGCGATCGCCATCTCATCGACTAGCCAGGGTAAATTTTCCCGCAATACCGACCAGCCGCTAAAAAACACGAGAATCGCCACCGGAAATGCTAAGGCCACATCTAGCCATTGCACCCCCAACGCCCAGATGCCGATTAGCCCTGCCATTACACTAATCGTTACCCAAACATCGCTCATGGTGTGTTTGGCATCGGCAATCAAAATCGGGCTACCTACCGTTTGACCCACATGGCGTTCATAAAAAGCCACAAAAATATTGACGCCCAAGACAATCAGCAGCAGCCACAGTTCCTGTCCAACAATCTTAACGGGCTGGCCACCATGAAGAATTCGATCAATCGCACCTTGCAAAATCTCGAAACAAGCGATGCCCAAAAAAGCGCTAATGCCCAGCGCCCCAACGGCTTCAAACTTCTGATGACCATAGGGATGATCGCGATCGGGTTCGGGCGACGAAAATTGACTGGCCACCAAGCCCAAAATATTATTGGCGCTGTCAGTCACGCTGTGGAGCGCATCTGCTAGGAGGCTTAATGAGCCGGTCCACAGGCCCACAGTTACCTTCAACCCCATGACAAACAGGTTGAGCAATAAGGTGATAATTAAAACCTGGCGAACTTGTGCCCGATTATCGACAATGCCTGCCATGAATTAATTCCTAACGTACCTTTAGTGGTCATCATCACTAAAGCACTCTAGTTCTACATTGACAATCCATATTTAGGCTCGGAGCCAGTTACAATCGGGCACATACTCTGGCGCTAAAATTCGATGCAGTACTCACTTGTCAGTCGATTTCGCGGGGCGTTGCTGGGGGCGACTTTAGGGGATTTGTGGGCAGCAGCAAGTCTAAGTTCTAGTCAAAGCCTCCCGCAGAACTCAGCCTTCCCCCTCCAGTTAATAGAAGTGCCGAGTGGCAGCCCGATTGCCACTCCAACTGCTACGGCCACCTGCTGGGGTGCGATCGCAACCACCATTGCCCGAACGCTGATCCAGCCTGGATCTCAACCCTCCCAATGGAGCGATGGCCGAGTGCTGCGGCCCTCTGAGACAACGTCGGGTGGCGAAAATAGTGCAGCTGATCTACTGGAACAGGCGGCTGGGTGGGCGATCGCAGCGCTACCGCTGATGCTGTGCTATCACGATAATTTTTCCGACCTGCGATCGCACCTGTCTGCCATTCCCGCCTCTGAGCGTGCAGAGGCTCTAGTTTTGGGCTATACCCTGTCACAGATCCTGCAAGATCGGCTCAATCCACATACGCTCATTGCCCAAATTTTGGCAGATTTAGATCTGGAGAAAACGAATTGGGCACTAGCCGATCAACTGGCCGAAGTGCAGCACCTGATTCGTGCCGGGGCAAGTCTGGCGATCGCCCAGCGGGTACTGGGGGCATCCACCGCTCTATCTGTCACACCGATGCCGATGGCCATGGCGCTTTATTGCTTTCTGGGTACACCAGAAGATTTTCGTTTATCACTCGTACGCAGCACCCGTCAATTCCCCTTATCGCCCCTCACGGCTACCTTAGCCGGGGCAATGTCAGGGTGCAGCAATACAACCGCTGGTGTGCCGCTCCAGTGGCGCAGCCCGTTTCAGCAGCGATGCAGCGATGCTGACCTGCTGCGATCGCGCTGGGGAGTAGAAACTGAAATCGAACTGCTGCACCTAGCGGATCTGCTGCTGGCGCATTGGGCAGGGTTTTATCACCCGGCTCAACCCCTGCCCCTAGCTCGCTATCGAGGAGCGATCGCTGCCCCTAACGTGATTCGGCCGATTTGAGCAGCAGTAACCAGAATTTCCAAGATGAGTATTGCGAATTGCATCCAGGGCATTAGTGCCCTAGCCTCAAAACTGTTGTAATATCCGTAAAATTACGGAAGAGTTGTAGTCGATTTACAAACCCTTTACAAACCTTTGATGGATTTGTACTGAATACTCTTCATGTTTTTCTAAATGAGCTTTACAATTAGAATCTTAAAACCACTCTTTTCATCTCGTTTTTATATCCACTGCCAATCAGCTATCACGTTTAAGATCGGCGCAATGGGCTGCAACCTAGATCAAATTAGCAAATACACTATATTTAGAGTGAAAGGAAAAAGGAGGTATCAGACGGGTGAATAGTGGCTCATGAGCAAAAAACTTAGCCGCGCTTAGTTCCGTATAAATACTAGGAGCCTCAAGGGCATCATCTGCACCCACTTATATCTAAATTCATGGCGATTGACTGGTAAAGCGATCTGACCCGTCGAGGGTGCGATCGTCCGACTCAAATTCTTAATGTTTGAGTCAGCCAAACCTCGTCTAACTTGAAACTCAGAGTTTTCCCTCACCCTTTTCATATATGCCGAAGGCTTTAAGCCCTCTCCCTAGGGAGCTACCGTGTACACACAAGTCGAAACTGGCCTCGTTTCAGGCTTCGTAAGCCCCCCAAAATTGGGGGATTGGGGGGCGGTTCATAGAACTATGGCTAGATTTGATCACGTGTGTGTACACGGTAGCCCTACGAAGAGAGCCTTTGAAAGCTTTTCCGGCTCCCCTCGCCCTTTGGGAGAGGGGCTGGGGGTGAGGGCTAAAACTATAGTTCTCACCGTGGACTTGGTTTAGTAGCGTTAGGGAATTTCGTTAAGCCTGCTGTAGCGTTGCCTAAATCTGCCTCAGAATTGGTTTTCGTGAGCATTGCCTAAGTCCTAGCCACTTCGGTTTTTTTGGTTTTTTCGCTCTAAAATTTTTTTCGCTCTAAGCCGATTTCCGAAAAAGAGCAGATGTTTTCTGTAGAGATCCACCATATTCGTCTTCAACCGTTCTTCAACCTCATCATTTCGCTTCCGGTAATTCCGCCTCCAAGTAGATAGCCAATTTATTCCAGCCAAACTAAACTAGATCACTTTCAGAACTATCCATCAAGGGGACGTTAACAAAGCTTCAGGTTCGGCTCATCAAAAATGTAGTTGCAGGCTACTGCAAAAAGCATTTTAATCTCGTCACTTACACCTCTGTTTGCGTCTGCTGTTCGCTCCAAAGTTCCTGTTATCTTTGAGTATCATGATGGTCTTGGATAAATTGCAAGAGGGTTTCCATCCCCAAAATGGGCAGACTAATCGATTTCAAAGAGATATTCCAAAGGCTCAAGAAACGATTTACAACTATCTACTTGAGATCGTTAAGCTGTGGTCTGCCGAAGAGGTCTTGGCTGAGTTCAAACATCTGTTTATTCATCACGTCAACACCATAAGCTCTCATATCTTGCCGTCGCTATATGAGATCGTTTTTTCCAATCAAGAGGTTGAGTTCAGAAACACCCTAAAACGCTCCTGCTACATTTTAATCAACAACTGGGACATCACTAGAAGTCACAAATCGATCCAGGAGCTGATTCAACTATTTAGCGATCCAACGTTGGATAAGCCAACCATGTCGCCAACGCTGCGCCGGCTTAGAGGTTGGCTAAAAAACTTTGTAGAGAGCAGCGATTTTGAGCAGCTTAAGCTGTTTGCCTCTAAATATGACGAGCAAGGGCATCGGCATTGGTCAGAACGCTACACGTCCTATTTGTTGGTACCTCAATACATTGATTTGAATAACTCTGTAGAGCAGCGCCATGCAGCCCGAGCGTTATCCAAACAGCTGAAAGAACGATTCAAGTTTGACCTTGCCCTCTACACGGCGCGGTCTCAAAGTCAGAACCCAATCATAGATGCAACAGAACCAGAAAGAAAGCCACGACTGAACCCAACGGGGATGGGCGATGAGGTACTGCATCTGGTCAAGATGATTGTAGTGAGACGAGGCAATTTCAGTCATACCAATCTGGCTAATATTTTTGTCAGCCAAACCCAAAAACTTACCTATCGAGAATTTAAACTCAGCCTACAGCGATATCTGGTTTTTTCGGTAGAAGGCCACGACTATGCGATCGCGCTCAAAAAGCAGCTTGCCGAAAAGTTAGAAGTTCTCTACACCAGTCATCATGACAAACAGATTGATGACGCTTTGCTGCTACGCACTTGTAACCGAGTCATCGAATATTTGACCACGGAAAACCATCAGGAACCCTCTCCTCTCTTTGTCCAACTGCTGTCCCAGGGCAGTCCTCTAACCTTGGTGGTTATTCTGCTAAAAATTATTTTAGTGTGCAGACATGCCCGCACTCATTTAGAATCACGCATTGCCAATTTGGTTCAGTATTACAAGAGTTATCTGGAAGAAGACTGTCGCTGGGTAATTAACTTCTTTGAAATTTTTGATATCACAATGGCAATTTACGCTGAAAATGTTGAATTTAACTTGGTCGATATGCGTAGAGACAATTCTAAACAAGACTCTGCGCAAGGATCTTCAAGATTGGCTGCTTATCGGATTTTTTCACAAATGAAAGCCGAAGCCGACCCAGATAGTGAATTCGATGAGCTAAGGTTGCTGCAAGTGTTGCTAGAGGATGAAGATCCTAGCGAATAGAAGGCTGTGTATATTGACTCAGTCGTCTTCCACCCATAAACCTGGCAATTGTTTCAGCAGTTGCCAGGTTTATGGATAAAACAGCTTACACCCATAAATTTCTTATGCTGGGTAAATTCTCAATCTGCGGTTGGGTTCGTCGCCAAAGCTAGAAGATTTCAGATGGTAATGCTCTACAAGTTCATGTTGCATTTTACGAACTTTCCCAGATCGGGGCAGCAGTTCCACCGGTTGCCCTTTGGGAATTACAATTTGTTCGACGGCAAGGCGGGCTTCTTCGAGAGCCTCTATTTCATCCTCGTCGCCGCTGCGAGAAAAGAGGTTTAGATTGAGCGGTTCGTCAAAGCCTGTGTCGTCAATGTGTAAAATCCGCTGTAGGGAACGGATGATTTGGGGGATGCTATTGGATTTGACCGTATAGATTGCCAATTGACGAGTTTTAGCAATGTGACGGAGCTTAGAGTGGTTTTTGATGTGCGATCGCAATGCCAACACGGCATCTGCTCCATCCAGATCCTTCGTTAGCACAATCGGTAAATTCAGCGTATGAATCACCTGTTCTACCTGATGACGGCTGATGGCATAGGGATAGATGTACATTGGCAAATCCTCACCATTCGGCCCAGCGGTAGGTAGCTCACCAAACGGATCAGCTTCAGAGGGCATGAGCGATCGCTCTAATGACTCATTCAGCATTTGATCAAACGCTTGTTGCTCTGGTGGGACAGCACTAAGTGGCAGGCCAAGCTGAGATCGACTGCCTCGGTTGGGATTGCCTAAATCATTGCGGCCTAAGTCATTGCGGCCTAAGTCATTGCGGCCTAAGTCATTGCGGCCTAAATCATTACGGCCTAAATCATTGCGACTATAGCTAGACATTGGCGGCATCTGGCCTGAAGCGCGCCACCCACTGCTGCGAAATGAGTCGCGCCCGGTTAGGATCGATGACTCTCCAAAGGCTGTTGATCGAGGAGGACTAGGCGCAACGGGGGCACCTGGTACTTCGTGGGTGACTTGAACATCGCCATTGTCGCTGACTGTGCGTACCTGGGGATTGGGCTGGCGTCCGCGCAGTAGAGAATCTACGGTGTCTGAGACTTGTTCGTGAATCACCCACTTTTGCCGCTCCAACATTTCTATGGCAATGTCAAAGGTGGGGGGGGCTTTGCGCTCCAGCACGCTTTTCTGGCTACCCCGGCGACGCGCTTCATCGTCGCCCAATGTCACAGATTGAATCCCACCCACTAAGTCAGACAGGGTTGGATTCTTCATCAAGTTCTCAATCCGGTTGCCGTGAGCTGTGCCCACCAGCTGCACGCCCCGTTCAGCGATCGTACGGGCAGCCATGGCCTCTAGCTCTGTACCGATTTCATCGATAATGATCACTTCGGGCATGTGGTTTTCCACTGCTTCGATCATCACCTGGTGCTGCTCTTCGGGGCGTGCCACCTGCATGCGCCGCGCCCGTCCAATCGCAGGATGAGGGATATCGCCATCGCCAGCAATTTCATTGGACGTATCAATGATGACGACCCGCTTGTCTAATTCGTCGGCTAACACCCGGGCAATTTCTCGCAGAGCTGTGGTTTTACCGACTCCAGGACGGCCTAGCATCAAAATAGAACGGCCTGTTTCGACTAAGTCACGGATCATGCCGATTGTGCCGTAGACAGCGCGCCCTACTCGGCAGGTCAGGCCAATAATTTCACCGCTGCGGTTGCGCATAGCGCTAATCCGATGCAGGGTTTTTTCAATGCCGGCCCGATTGTCGCCGCTGAAACTGCCAACTCGCTCGATCGTGTGTTGCAGGTCGGCTTTTGAAACAGGCTCGTCAGATAAATATTCTGCTTTATTGGGAAATCGAGCTTCGGGGCGTCGTCCCAAGTCCATTACTACTTCTACTAAAACGTTGCGCTGAGGATGCTGGTCAAGGCGATCGCGAATTGAATTTGGCAGAATGGCTAATAGCTGAGCGAGGTCGTCTGTAATCTGTAGCGATTTAGACATGCTTGAAGGCGTCGTATCCGGCACCGCAGAGATGGGCTGGTCGGTAGAGTCGTTACCGTTAGATGACATAGGGATTTTGTTAATGGGTAACCGATAAAAACCTTGAACAAAGCACTG